>NZ_JBHYGR010000003.1:179091-191653 GCF_042738155.1 Kitasatospora sp. NPDC059088
CCGCGCCCCTCCGTCCGTGTGTCGGTGCGGCCGCGGGGGGTCCGGGGGGCGCGGGCGCGGGGGCGGCCCGGCCCCCCCGGCGTACAGGCGACTACCGCCTACTCGTCGTCGTCGGACCAGCCGTCGCTGCGGTCGCGGTAGAGCGTGAACCGGTCGTACAGCACCGGTGTCGGCAGCGGGTTGGCGGCGGTGGCGGGCACCGAGTGGTAGTAGGAGACGGTGATGGTGGTGCGGTCGCCGGGGTAGCGGCCCGGGTCGACGTCGAAGACGGCGACGCCGTACGGGTACTTGGTGTCCGGGTCGGTGACCGCGGACCAGTGGGCCTTCTCCTTGGCGTCCGGGTCGGCCTTGAAGGTGAGCCGCTGGGTGCGGACGCTGGCCTGGCGGACGCCGTCCGCGTCGGGCGGGAGGTACACGTCGTCGTGGCCGGCGGTGCCGCCGCCGCCGAGGATGAGGTGGACGGTGCCCTCGGAGGTGTCGATCTGCCGCAGGTCGTCGTCGACGACGGCGGGGGTGAGCAGCCCGCCCGGCTCCGTGCCGCGCACGGGGTGGGTGCGCTCGTAGTCGTGGTCGTGGCCGGCCAGGACGAGGTCGACGGAGTAGCGGTCGAGCAGCGGCAGCAGCTGTTCCCGGATGCCCATGTCGCCGCCGTGGCTGGCGGCGGAGGAGGACATCGCGAACTGGTGCAGGTTGACGACGATCCAGTCGACCGCGCTGCCGTTCCGGGCGCGCGACAGGACCCGCTCCAGCCAGCGGAGTTGGGCGCCCTCGCTGTAGCCGCTGATGTAGATGGACTGCCCGGTGGCGGGGTCGAGGCTGGCGTCGTCCTCGACGGCGATCTCGTTGCCGTCCAGGCTGACGAACAGCACCGAACCGACCTGGAAGCTGTACCAGTTGCCGCAGTGATCGCGAGTGCCGTTGTCGGGCAGTTCGAAGCGGGTGAGGTACGAGGCGTACCCGAGGTCGCCGCCGCCGGCCTCGACCTCGTGGTTGCCGGGGGCCGGCATCCAGGGGCGGTTGGCGGCGGACTTGGACAGGTTGTTCATGAACGCGTTCCAGGCCTGCGGCTGGAGCTGCGGGTTGTTGTTGGCGTAGGCGAGGTCGCCGTTGAGCAGGTGGAACAGCGGGTTGAACTGTTCGACCTGCCGGACGGCGGCGGCGCCGTGGATGGAGGACTTCGCGAACACGTTGTCGCCGGTGCCGAGGTCGCCGAAGCTGGTGAAGCGGAAGGCGGCGCGGCCGCGGGCGGGGGCGGTGCGGAAGGTGCCGCGGACGGGCTGGGCGCCGTCGTGCAGCACCTCGTACACGTAGGTGGTGTCGGGGCGCAGCCCGTCCAGGCGGGCGTGGTGGGTGAAGGTCTCCACCTTGTTGAGGCCGTCGACGTAGCTGCGGCTGCTCGCGTCGACGCTGCGGCCGGCGCCGCCGCGCGGGGTGCCGATCCGCACCCGGGGGCGCTTCACGGAGGCGCCGGTCGCCCAGGAGACGGTCATCTCGCGGGAGGGCTCGTTGCCCCACTGGAGGTGGACCTGCTCCGGTCCGGGGGTGCCGGCGACGGCCGGCTGGGTCCACAGCAGGGTGGACGCGGGCAGCGCGGCGAGCGCGCCGGCCACCGTCCCCGTCCGGAGGACCGTTCTGCGCGAGGGTTGTGCCGGGGAATGTGCCACTGCCGCCTCCTGGGCTACGAGAAACGCCCAGGAGGCTCGCAGTCGGACGGTACGGCCGCACCACCATCAACCGTGCGGACGGCGAACGGCAGTTGAACGCTGGTCCGGACCAGCTGCCCGGCGACCGGTGTCCGGGAGCCGGGTACGGGCGGAGGTCCCGGGCAGGGGGTACGGCCGGATGGCCGCGGGCCGCCGGGGTGGTGCGGGACGGCCGAGCGGGTGACCTCCCGGTCGTGTCGGCGGCGGCGCGCCCGGCTCGGCGTGCGTCGGTTGGAACGCGCCGTCTCCGGGCGGTGCACGCCCTGTCCCCGGACCTGAGAGCCGCCCATGCCTCCCACCGCGCGCCTCCGCCGCCTCGTTCCCACCGCGCTCTGCGCCCTCGCCGTGGCCCTCGCCGCCCCCGCGGCCCACGCCGCGCCCCCGGGCGGCGACAGCGGGGCCGACCCGGGCGGGAGGACGGACGGCGGCCGGTACGACTGGGAGCGGGTGGCGGACTGCGAGAGCAGCGGCAACTGGCACATCAACACCGGCAACGGCTACTTCGGCGGCCTCCAGTTCGACCGGTCCACCTGGCGGGAGAACGGCGGCCTGGCCTACGCCCCGCGCCCCGACCTCGCCAGCCGCGAGGAGCAGATGGCCGTCGCCCAGCACCTGGCCGAGCGGCGCGGCCTCTCCCCCTGGCCGGTCTGCGGCTCCCACGCCCTGGGCGGCCGCGCCCACGGGACCGCCGCCCCGGACCGGGACGAGGCCCGCGCCGAGGCCCGTGGCCGGACCCAGGACCGGACCGGCGACCGGACCCATGACGAGGAGGCCGCCGAGGCCACCCGCGACCACGGGCGCGACGCCGTCCTGCCGCCGCCCGCCCCCGGCTCGGCCGTGGACGGCCGGTGGACCGTCCGCGAGGACGACACCCTGGACCAGCTCGCCGCCACCCTGCGCGTCCCCGGTGGCTGGCCGGCGCTGTACGAGCTCAACCGCGCCACCGTCGGCGAGGACCCGGACCTCATCCAGCCCGGCCTGGTCCTGCGGCTCCCGTCCTGACCTCCTGAACTGACCCCCTCCTGAACGCCGACGGGCCCCCCCCCGCGGGGGGGGGGCGGGGGGGGCGGGGGCGGGGGGGGGGGGGGGGGCCGGGGGGGGGGGGGGCCCCCCGGGGGCCCCCCCCCCCGCCCCGCGCCCGCCCGCGGGGCTGGGGGCGCCCGGCCCGGGCCGTTGCGCAGCGGGCGGGCCGTGGCGCAGGCGGCGGCGTCAGCCGACGTGGACCCGCGGACGCTTCGTCCGGTCCGGCTCCGCCTCGCGCAGCACCTCGCGGGTGACCGGCGCGACCTCGCCCTGACCGAACAGGATGAAGCGCAGGAACTGGGCGAAGGGGTGCCCCTCGGTCCACTCGAAGTACAGGTGCGGCCGCTGCCCGGTGCGGTCCCGGACGGTGAGCGCCAGGGCGGCGATCGCGTTCGGGATGCTGGAGCTCTCCAGGGTGAGCACCCGGTACCGGTTGTGCAGCACCTCGCCGCGGACGGTCAGCTCGGACTCGAAGTCCGAGGCGTCCCGGACGGTCACCTCGACGAAGACCAGGTCGTCCTCGCCGGGGATGTCGTTGTCGGCGCGGATCTGCCGGATCTTGTCGCGGTACTCGGCGACGTCCCGGTTGGTCGGCTCGTTGGCGATCAGGCGCAGCGGGCGGTGGGCGTAGTCGCGGATGAACCGCTCGGCCGTCTCGTCCAGCAGCACGTCGGTGACGCGCAGCTCGAAGGCGCGCTTGAGGCGGGAGAGCAGCGACACCAGGATGATGCCGGCGATGAAGCAGGCGCCGATCTTGACGCCGTCCGGGCGCTCCATGGTGTTGACCACGGTGGTGTAGAGGAAGACCGCGGCGATGACCCCGAAGGCGACGGTCCAGCCGCGCTGGCGCTTCTTGTACGCGGCGATGGTGACGGCGATGGCCGCCGAGCTGATCAGGACCAGCACACCGGTGGCGTAGGCGCCGCCCTGGGCGTCGACGCTGGCGTCGAACAGCCAGGTGATCAGGAAGCCGACGACGGTCAGCACGATCACCATCGGGCGCACGGCGCGGGCCCAGTGCGGGGCCATGCCGTAGCGCGGGAGGTAGCGGGGCAGCAGGTTGAGCATGCCCGCCATGGCGGAGGCACCGGCGAACCACAGGATCGCGATGGTCGACAGGTCGTAGACGCTGCCGAAGGCGCCGCCCAGGTACTCGTGCGCCAGGAAGGCCAGGGCGCGGCCGTTGGCCTGGCCGCCGCTCTCGAACTCCTTGGCGGGGATGAGCAGGGTGCAGATGAAGCTGGTCGCGATCAGGAAGCTGCTCATGATCACGGCGGCGGTGGTGAGCAGCTTGCGGGTGCCGCGGATCCGGCCGACCGGGTTCGCCTCGGTGTCGTCCGCGTCGCCCTTGATGTGCGGCATCACGGCGACGCCGGTCTCGAAGCCGGACATGCCGAGCGCGAGCTTCGGGAAGACGACGAGCGCGACGCCGATCATCACGAACACGTTGCCGTGCTGGGTGGTGAGCGCGTTGGACCAGTCGGTGACGACGTGCGGCGCCTGGACGATCTTCCAGATGCCGACCGCCACGACCACCACGTTGAGCGCCAGGTAGACCCCGACCAGCCCCACGGCCAGGCCGATCGCCTCGCCGAAGCCCTTGAGGAAGACGGCACCGAGCAGGGCGACCAGGATCAGCGTGATGACCATCTGCTTGCCGCCGAGGGCGCCCGTCAGGTGCGGGTTCTCGACCAGGTGGGCGCTGGCGTCGGCGGCGGAGAGGGTGATCGTGATGATGAAGTCCGTCGCCGCGAAGCCGAGCAGCGCGAGGACGAACAGCTTGCCCTTCCAGAACGACAGCAGCCGCTCCAGCATCGCGATCGAGCCCTCACCGCGCGGGCTCTCCTGGGCGACCCGCCGGTAGACCGGCAGCGCGCCCAGCAGGGTGACCAGCACCAGCACGATCGTGGCGATCGGCGACAGCAGTCCGGCCGCGAGCGCGGCGATGCCCGGCTGGTAGCCGAGCGTCGAGAAGTAGTCCAGACCGGTCAGGCACATCACCCGCCACCACGGCTGGCCCGTGTGCGCAGCGTGACCGGCCTCGGCGGCGGAGTCCCCCGACTCCGCGCCGTCCTGCTGCGCCTTCGCGGCGGCGTCCCTGGCGGCCTTCTCCGGGGACATGTCCTCCAGGAGCCAGCTGCGCAGCCGTATTCGCGCCGACGACGGAGCCTCCGTCGTCGCCTCCGTCGAACCCGACGAAACCACCTTGCACCTCTTGTTTAAAGACCCCGTAAAGCGCCGTCGGGCGACGGCAGTGCGCCAGGCTATGCGACAGCCGTTAAGGAGACGTCATCGGCCCGCGTTAAGAAAACGTCATGGCTGCGCAGGTCGGAACGGGTGGCGCGGCGGGTCGGGGCCGGCGCCGGGGCGGGGCGGTGGAGCACCCCGCCCCGGCGTCTCACGGACCGGACGGGGTTACGCCCGGTAACCGAGGACCGTCATCATGCCGGTCTCCGCGTGGTACACGTTGTGGCAGTGCACCATCCACAGACCCGGGTTGTCGGCGTCGAAGTCCACCGCCAGGGTCGTGCCCGGCAGCACGATCGCGGTGTCCTTGCGGGGGCCGCCGGCGCCCAGCGCGAAGCTGTGTCCGTGCAGGTGGACGGGGTGCCACATGGCGGTGCTGTTGCGGAACTCCAACCGCACCCGCTCCCCGGCCGCGACCGGGTGGCGCTGCGCCGGGTCGTACCTGCGGCCGTTGAACGCCCAGTCGGCCCTGGCCATGCCGCCGGTGAGCTCCAGCGCCACCGTGCGGTCCGGCGCCCGGTCCGGCAGCCGGACGGCCGGATCGGCCCTCAACTGCCCGGCGGTCAGCAGCCGGCCGTCCAGTTCGGCGGGGCGGGTCGAGGCGTCCGGCGCGGCGCCGCCGCCGGTGCGCAGCACGGCCAGCGCGGCGGCGTTCTTGCCCTCGGCCAGGGCGGTCAGCGGGAAGGCGCCGTCCTTCGCGGTGACCAGCACGTCGTAGCGCTCGCCCATGCCGAGCAACAGGGCCTGGGTGGTGGCCGGTTCGACCGGGAAGCCGTCGGTGTGGGTGACGGTCAGCTCGTGGCCGCCGAGGGCGACCCGGTAGGCGGTGTCGCCGCCCGCGTTGATCAGCCGGATCCGGATCCGGTCGCCGGGCTTGGCGGTGAAGGTCTCGGGGGCGGTCGCCAGGCGGCCGTTGACCAGGTGGAAGGGGTAGGCGACGTCGCCCGCGTCGCCGCCGAGCAGCGGGCTGGTGGCGCCCATCAGCATCCGGGACGGGCCGTCGGCTGCGGCGGGGGTGCCCGACATGCCCGGCATGCCGTGCCCCGAGTGGTCCATGCCACCCGTACCCCCCATGTCGCCCATGCCCTTGGCGAGTTCGGCGAGGACGGCGTCCGGGGTGCTGCCGTCGACCCCGTCCACCCAGTCGTCCAGGACGACCACCCACTCCCTGTCGTAGCGCAGCGGCTCCTTCGGGTCCTCGACGATCAGCGGGGCGTACAGGCCGCGGTCCTGCTGGACGCCGGAGTGCGGGTGGAACCAGTAGGTGCCGGGGTGGGAGAGGGCGAAGCGGTAGTCGAAGGAGGCCCCCGCCCGGACGGGGTCCTGGGTCAGGCCCGGCACGCCGTCCATGTCGTTGCGCAGCGCGAGGCCGTGCCAGTGCAGCGAGGTGGGCTGCGGCAGGTGGTTGGCGAGGGTGAGGGCGAGGGTGTCGCCGACGGTGGCGCGCACCTCCTGGCCGGGCAGGCGGTCGCCGTAGGCCCAGCTGCGGACAGTGCGTCCGCCCAGGTCGAGGGTGGTCTCGGTGGCGGTGAGCGCGACCTTGCGCTCGGGTCCGGGCTTGCGCCGTGCCTCGGCGGCGGCGACCTCGGGACCGTTCGGGGCGACGAAGCCGGCGGGGGCGGCACTGCCGGTCATCGGGGAACGGTCCATGGACGAGTGGTCCATGCCGCTCATCGGGTCCGAACCGGCGGAGCAGGCGGTGAGCAGGCCGGTCCCGGCGGCGGCGAGCGCGGCGCCGAGGACGGTACGACGGGTGGGTGTGCGCATGGCGGAGTGCACCTCGTACAGGGGTGGTGTGGACGTACAGGACGGCGCGTCGGCCGTTCCGTGCGCGGGCGCGCAGGCGCGAAGACGCGTGCGCGGGCACAGGACGGCGGGCGCACGCCTACTGACGCAGCACCGACAGTCTGCTGAGGAGGAGCCGCCCACCCCCGGGCGGCGGCAGTGCGCGGACGGCCCGCAGCAGCCGGGCCCGCACCTCGGCGGCGGCGTCACCGCTGCGGCGCAGCAGCGGGCCGACGACCAGCAGCACCACGCCCCAGCCGACCAGCACGGCGAGACAGACCGTCATCGGGTCCATGCCGTCGGCGGTCGCGGGATCAGCAGTCGCGGATTCGACGGCCGCGGAATCGGCGGCCGGCCCGTGGTGGTCCGGCAGCTGCTGGACCACCGCCACCCGGGGCCCGTGCCCCTCCGACCCGCCGTGCCCGCCGTGTCCACCACTCGGGTGCCCGAGCGTGTGCATCGTCACGATGCCGAGCAGCAGCGCGGCGAGCAGCAGCAGGCGCAGCACCCCGGGCACCGGGGCGCCGTACGGCCGCTGCTGCGCCATGCCCCGCCTCCCGTCCGCCCCACCGTGTCCGCTTACCCCCGCAGGGTATCCCGAGCTGCGACCGGGCTACGACCGGGCCGTGCGCCGGGGGCCGCCACCGGGTCGTTCGAGCCCATACCACACCCCCCCGGGTTCCGGCGGACTTTCCGTGTACAAGATCCGTTAACATGCCCGGCAGTTACGCACGATCCCGGGCCGGGAGGACGCCGCGGTCCGGAACTGACGGGGGAACGAAGAGATGGCAGTACCTGACGCGGGACTGGAGTTCAAGGTCAAGCCGGGCGAGCTGGACGGTTGCGGGCAGAGCGCGCAGCACATCGGCGGCCTGATACCGGGCGAGACCGCCAAGATCACCGATCCGTGCAACACGGCCGCCGGAGGCCTCAAGGGCTTCCTCACCGCCGGCGCGATCACCAGTTGCAGCACCAGCTGGAAGACCCTGCTCGACAAGCTCGGCGGCGACATGGGCGACGTCGGCACCAAGCTCGGCACCTCGGCGACCTACTACCGCCAGGCCGAGCAGAACGCCCACAACAGCATGCGCAACCCGAACGCGCCCGCCTCGAACGGCACGGAGCCGGACCCCTTCGACACCGCCGTCGTCCCCGGCCCGGTCAAGCCGCGCAGCGCGAAGGCGGCCGAGTAGCCATGGACATCAAGACCCTGCACGACGCCGACGTCATCGGCATCACCGGCGCGAAGAACGCCTTCGACACCCTGGCCACCGCCTTCGGCCAGCACATCGAGAACTGGCAGCACGAGGTCGTCGACCGGCTGAACCACTCCGAGTGGACCGGGACGGCCGCCGGGCACGCCAACACCCGGATCCAGGACCTGGGAAACGAACTCCAGGCCGCCAAGCAGGAACTCGGCCTGGTCAGCCGGGCCCTGCAGGACGCCTACGACGGCTTCGCGGCCGCCCAGGCCCACCTGATCAACGCCCTGGACGACGCCAAGACCCACAAGCTGACCGTCGCCGCGGACGGTGGGATCACCTGGGAGAAGGACCCCAACTCCCCCAACTTCGCGGGCACGGACGCCGAGGCGCAGGCCAAGCAGATCCAGGCCCGGATCACCGCCGCCCTCAACGAGGCCGACCACGCCGACCAGACCATCAACACCCGGCTCGGCCACCTCGCCACCAACGCGAGCAACGGCACCGGCCTGGACTCCGCCACCGCGAAGGCCGACCAGGCCGCCGCGGACGCCCTCGGCCAGATCCCTCCCGCCGGCACCGACCCGAACAGCGTCAAGGCCTGGTGGAACGGGCTGACCGACGAGCAGCAGCACCGGATGGTCCTCAACCACCCCGACCAGATCGGCAACCTCGACGGCATCCCCGCCACCGGCCGGGACGAGGCCAACCGGATCAACCTGGCGCGCGGCAAGCAGGACGTCCAGCACCAGCTCGACGCGCTCGGCGCCGCGCCGCCGGCGACCGTGGGCAACGGCAGGTTCATCCGCCCGAACCCCGCCTACACGGACTGGCAGCACAAGCACGACGAGCTGGCCGACAAGATGAACGGCATCAACGCCATCGAGAGCCGGCTGAACACGCCCGTCGACGCCCAGCACCCGCCGACCTTCCTGATGGGCTTCGACACCAACGGCAAGGGCCACGCCATCGTCGCGGTCAACAACCCCGACACGGCCGACAACGTGTCGACGTACGTCCCCGGCACCGGCGCCCGGCTCGGCAGCATCAACAGCGACATCAACCGCTCGGACGCGATGGTCGCCTCCGCCAACGCCGCGGGCACCGGCAAGACCACCTCGTCGATCACCTGGGTCGGCTACGACGCACCCCAGAACATCATCCCCGAGGCCGCGGACGACACTTACGCGAAGAACGCGGAGGACAAGCTGGTCGGCTTCGAGAACGGACTGCACGCCACCCACAACGGGGCCATCGGGAACAACACCATCCTGGCCCACAGCTACGGCACCACGGTCGTCGGGTACACCATGCGCGACCACGGCCTCCCGGTCGACAACGCCGTCCTGATCGCCAGCCCCGGCGCCGGCGTCGAGAACGCCAAGGACCTGCGGATCGACCCCTCCCACGTGTACGCCGCGCAGAGCCCGGCCGACGCGATCGGCTGGGCCGCCGCCACCGACCCCGGCGGGATGGGCGACAACCTCTGGGACAACATCAAGACCGACTTCGGCTTCGGCGACGGCGACCACCACCTGATGTACGGCCGGCAGACCACTGCCCCGCAGTTCGGTGCGAACGTGATGCCCGTCGACCCCGACGCCGGCCACTCCGACTACTGGAACAACGGTTCACCCACCCTGGCCGCCATGGGCCAGGTCATCGCCGGAAAGCCCAACTCATGACCGCCACCGCACCCGTCCCGCTGATCGGGCGGGTCACCGCCGCGGCCCTCCTGGCGGTCACCGCCACGGCCCTGAGCGCCTGCGGGGCCGACACCCTCCAGGAGCGCGCGCAGCCCACCATCACCCTGGACCAGGCGAAGACGCAGATCGACGGCTACCTCGCCGCCGTACAGGCCCGACTGCCGGTCCAGCCGGTGTCCTCGCCGCCCGCGTTCAGCGATCTGGAGTGCGACGCCAACGACATCGGCCCGCACGGCCGGAAGCAGACCAGCCGGGTCCGCGACCTCGGTGACGTGCCGTCGGACGCCAAAGCCAGGACGGTGACCGCCTTCCGCGACTACCTGACCGGACAGGGCTTCCAGGCCGTGCCGGAGCCGACGGGCTCCCACATCGACCGGATCCGGCTGAGGAACCCGCAGAACCAGTTCCTCGCGATCCTGAACGGAACCTCCGACTCCGGCCACGACCTCACCCTCCAGGTCGGCTCGCCCTGCGTCTGGCCCGACGGCACGCCGGCCAAGTAGCCCAACTCCCCTTCGGGGCCGCACCTTTACCGAGGTGCGGCCCCTTCGCACACGCCCCGGTCGAACCCCTTTCCCGTTCTCGACGATCCGCTAGCATGCGTCGTCAGTTGTCGCTCGGACCGGCCCGGCGACCCGTCCGGCCACCGGTCCGGAACTGACGGGGGAACGAAGACATGGCAGAACCCGATGCGGGTTTGGCGTTCAAGGTCAAACCGTCCGAGCTGGACGGCTGCGGACAGAGCGCGCAACACATCGGCGGTCTCATACCCGGCGAGACCGCGAAGATCACCGATCCGTGCAGCCAGGCCGCCGGCACCCTGCAAGGCTGGCTCACCGCCGCCGCGTTGACCACCTGCGGCAGCAGCTGGAAGACCCTGCTGGACAGGCTCGGCGGCGACATGGGCGACTTCGGCACCAAGCTCGGCACCTCGGCGGCCTACTACCGGCAGGTCGAGCAGGACATCCACACCAACATGATCCACCCGGACACCCCGGTCCCGACCACCAAGGAGCCCGACCCGTTCGACACCGTCGTCATCCCCGGCCCGGTGGGACCGCGCAGTGCGAAGGCGGTGGAGTAGCCGATGGACATCAAGACGCTGAACGGCGCCGACTTCGGCAACCTCGCCACCGCCAAGGGCGCCTTCGACACCCTCTCCACCGCCTTCGGACAGCACGTGGAGAACTGGCAGCACGAGGTCGTCGACCGGCTGACCCGCTCCGAGTGGACCGGGACGGCCGGCGGCCACGCCCAGACCCGGATGCAGACGCTGCACGACGAACTCCAGGCCGCCCAACAGGAGATCGGGCTCATCAGCCGGGCCCTCCAGGACGCCTCCGAGGCCTTCGTCGCCGCCCAGACCCACCTGTCCAACGCCCTCAACGACGCCAAGGCCCACAAGCTGACCGTCGCCCCCGACGGCGGGATCACCTGGGACAAGGACCCCAACTCCCCCAACTTCGCGGGCACGGACGCCGACACCCTGGCCAAGGACATCCAGAGCCGGATCACCGCCGCCCTCACCGAGGCCGACCACGCGGACCGGACGATCAGCAGCCGACTCGCCCACCTCACCACCAACGCGACCAACGCCACCGGACTCGACTCCACCGTCGCGAAGAACGACACGGCCGCCGCGAACGCGCTCCAACAGGTCCCCGCCGCGGGCACCGACCCCAACAGCGTCAAGGCCTGGTGGGACAGCCTGACCGACGAGCAGCAGCGGATGATGGCCCTCACCCACCCGGAGCAGATCGGCAACCTCGACGGCATCCCCGCCACCGGCCGCGACCAGGCCAACCGGATCACCCTCGCCAAGACGCACGCCGACCTCCAGCAGCGGCTCGACGCCCTCGGCCCGGAGCCCGACTCGGTGGTGGGCACGCCGTACGGCGCCGTCGAGCCCCCGGACCACAAGCTCTGGAAGCAGGAGCACGACGGGCTCGTCGACCAGCTGAACGGCATCAAGGCGATCGAGGACCGGATGAAGGTCCCCGTCGACGCCAACCATCCGCAGACCTACCTGCTCGGCTACGACAACGCCGGTCGCGGCCACGCCATCGTCGCGAGCGGCAACCCGGACACCGCCGACAACGTCTCGACGTACGTCCCCGGCACCGGAGCGCGGCTCGGACACATCGGCAGCGACATCGAGCGCTCGGACGCCATGGTCGCTGCGGCCAACGCCGCCGGCACCGGGAAGACCACCTCCTCGATCACCTGGATCGGCTACGACGCCCCGCAGTCCCTCGCCGATGCCACGGACGACCAGTACGCGAAGGACGCGGAGAAGAAGCTGGTCGGCTTCGAGAACGGACTGCACGCCACCCACAACGGGACCATCGGCAACAACACGATCCTCGGGCACAGCTACGGCACCACGACCATCGGCTACACCATGAAGGACCACGGGCTCCCGGTCGACAACGTCGTCCTGATCGCCAGCCCCGGCGCCGGCGTCGACTCCGCCAAGGACCTCCGCATCGACCCGTCCCACGTGTACGCGGCGCAGAGCCCGTCCGACATGATCGGCATGGCCGCCGCCATCGACCCCGGCGGAATGGCGCAGAACGTCTGGGACAACACGGTGAGCAACCTGCCCTTCGTCGACGACGACGACCACCACCTGATCCACGGCCGCCAGACCACCGTGTCCGACTTCGGCGCGAACGTCATGCCGGTCGACCCCAAGGCCGGGCACTCCGACTACTGGAACAACGGCTCGCCGACGCTGGCCGCGATGGGGCGGGTCATCGCGGGCACGTAGCGGCCGCCTCCTCGGGGGGGGGGGGGGGCGCGCGGGGGGCGGGGGGGGGGGCCGCCCCCCCGCCCGCGCCCCGGCCGCGCGGGCGCCCCGGGGGGGGGTAAAAAAAAAAAAAGGAGCGCACGCCAC
>NZ_JBHYGR010000004.1:0-2782 GCF_042738155.1 Kitasatospora sp. NPDC059088
AAGCCCTGTAAGGGGTGGAGTTGACCGGTACTAATAGGCCGAGGGCTTGTCCTCAGTTGCTCGCGTCCACTGTGTTGTTCTGAAACAACGACCCCGACCCGGGGAGAAGTTCACGGGTTGGTGCGGTTGACAGTTTCATAGTGTTTCGGTGGTCATAGCGTGAGGGAAACGCCCGGTTACATTCCGAACCCGGAAGCTAAGCCTCACAGCGCCGATGGTACTGCAGGGGGGACCCTGTGGGAGAGTAGGACGCCGCCGAACAATCATTCAGAAAAGGCCCTGCCGGGTGAACCCGGCGGGGCCTTTTCGCGTTTCCGGCCGTTCGGTGTGCGGCGGAAGCGGAGTAGGCCGCCGGGGTGGGAAGTTGACTGGACAACAGTTGGCCGAAAGCTCACGTGGCGTTCGCCGTCGCACTGTGTACGGCCCGTGTGCGCTGCCTTATGTTCGAGCCTTCTCGGAACACCCATGCATGGCACGACTGGGAAGGACATCACGTGGCCTCCATCGACAGGCGCCGTTTCCTCCAGCTGGGCGGCGCGTCCGCCGCTGCCGCGGGCTTCGGCGTCTTGCCGCCCGCGGTCGGCAAGGCGCTGGCCCTGCCCGCGATCAGCCGGACCCGCTCGATCAAGGACGTCGAACACGTCGTCATCCTGATGCAGGAGAACCGTTCCTTCGACCACTACTTCGGCACCCTCCGCGGCGTGCGCGGGTTCGACGACCCGCGTCCCACGGCTCTGCCCGACGGCCGGCCGAACTGGCACCAGCCCGCCGCCGCGGTGAAGACCGGGCGCTACCACGACCGCGGCCTGCCGGCCTCCGAGAAGGAGGTGCTGCCCTGGTACATCGACCCCAGGAACACCACCGAGCACCAGGCCGGGACGGACCACGGGTGGAGCAGCGGTCACCTCGCCTGGAACGAAGGGCGCCACGACCAGTGGGTGAACCAGAAGCAGGACGTCATGACGATGGGGCACCTCAAGCGTCAGGACCTCCAGTACCACTTCGCCCTCGCCGACGCGTTCACCGTCTGCGACTCGTACTTCTGCTCCGTCCACGCCGACACCGCGCCCAACCGCATCTACCTGTGGACCGGCACCAGCGACCCGCGCAACGCCTACGGCCGCAAGCCCAACGGGCCCGGCCTGGAGGAGCGCAACGGCAAGAACGGCTACACCTGGACGACGTACCCCGAGCGGCTTGAGCAGGCCGGGGTCAGCTGGAAGCTGTACCAGGGCGGTTCCGGTGAGCCGGGCACCCCGACGGACAACTACACCGACAACTCGCTGATGTTCTTCGAGCGTTACCAGGTCGCCGAGGGCGCCTCCGGTCCGCTGGTGGAGAAGGGCGCGACCGACCACACGCTCAAGGAGTTCCGGGCCGACGTCCAGAACGGCCGGCTGCCGCAGGTCTCCTGGATCGTCCCGCCGTACCTGTACAGCGAGCACCCCTCCGCCACCCCCACCGACGGCGCGTACTACATCAACCTGGTGCTGGACGCGCTCACCTCCAACCCCGAGGTCTGGGGCCGGACCGTCTTCCTCATCAACTACGACGAGAACGACGGCCTGTTCGACCACGTCGTGCCGCCGATGCCGCCGGTCGTCAGCCGGCCGGGCGGTCAGGGCATGGTCTCCACCGACCTGGAGGCGAGCCTCGGCGACGAGCTGCTCGACCTCGCCAAGTACCCGGGCGAGATGAGCCCGCTGGTGCCCGGCGCCGACCGCGGCGGGCTGCAGCCGATCGGGCTGGGCCCGCGTGTGCCGCTGCTGGTCATCTCTCCCTGGTCGCGCGGTGGTTGGGTCTGTTCGGAGACCTTCGACCACACCTCGGTGCTGCGGTTCCTGGAGGCCCGCTTCGGTATCGAGGAGCCCAACATCAGTGCCTGGCGCCGGTCCGTCTGCGGTGACCTCACCTCGGCGCTGGACTTCTCCGGTGCCGACCGGGGGAAGGTCTCGATACCCGTGCCCGCGCCGATCGCCTCCCAGGGCAAGCCGTACCAGGTGCCGCTGCCCCAGCGGATGCCCACCCAGGAGCCGGGCACCCGCCCGGCCCGCGCCCTCCCGTACGACCTGCGGGTCAACGAGGACGAGACCGACGACGCGACGGTGTTCCAGCTCAACCTGAACAACCGGGGCGCGGCCGGGGCCTGGCTCTACGTCTACGACCGGACGGCGCCGACGGCCGCCCCCCGCCGCTACACCGTCTCGGCCGGTGACAGCTTCGAGGACCACTGGCCGCTGGTCGACGGCGGCTACCACCTCGTCGCCCACGGGCCGAACGGCTCGGTGCAGGAGTTCGAGGGCAAGACGGTGGGCGGCCTGGTCGCCCGCTTCGAACCCGGTAAGGACAAGGTGCGGGTGACGGTGTCCAACCACGGGGACACCACCCGCACCGTCACCGCCGAGAACGCGTACGCCAAGGGCGCCAAGCAGGGCCGCACCCTGCGGCCCGGCGACGACGCCCGGTTCACCTTCGAACTGCGCGACGAGAACCGCTGGTACGACGTCGCCGTCGCCGCCACGGACGGGCCGGCCTACCGGCGCCGCTGGGCCGGGCACCTGGAGAACGGCCGCCCCGGCATCAGCGACCCCGGGCCGCGCTGACCGCTGCCCCGACGGGTTCCGCCGGCGGAGCCCGACCCCGTTCCCGCGATGCTCCCCGCACAACCGGGCCGGGGGCCCCGCCCCCGGGGCGGGGGGCGGCCCCCCCCCCCCCCCCCGGGGGGGGGGGCGGGGGGGGGGGGGGGGGGGTCGCCCCCCCGGCGCGCGGGGGGGGGGGGGAC
>NZ_JBHYGR010000004.1:2792-9094 GCF_042738155.1 Kitasatospora sp. NPDC059088
ACCTCCACCTCCCGCTCCCTCACCACCCCCCCCCACAACAACCCCACTCCGAGCAACTTTGGGTGTAGCGCGATCACTTTGATGGGGGATGATCCCCTGCGTGACGGAAGAGGCAGGTAGTCCAGGTGCGGACGACGCTTGTGCCTGGGGCGAGCGGCTGGGCTGGGCGTTCGGACTGATAGCGGATGATCCGGCGGTGAGAAGTGCAGCGCTTGACCAACTGGCTGAGGCACAGAGGCAGGTCGAGGACGCGCTCGGTCGGTGCAATGAGCTGTGGCGGCTGACGATGCCCCTGGGGGCGGAGGAGCAGTACCAGGAGCCGGCCTTCCGTGAGGCGCGCCGGAGGTATGGCCGAGCGCGGGGACGTTCGCTGCCTGACGGGCTGTGGGGTCGCCCCGCGAGCGGGGATCTGGCGCATTGGCCCGGGCTGCCCTACGCGTTGCTCTTCCTGGAGTGGGAAGCGAGATACCCGCAGGAGTGGACCCACCATGCGAAGGCGTGGGGCACGAAGCAGAGTCTTCTCCGGGACCTGGCCCTGGCCCACCAGCCGGAGGCGATCAGGGCGAAGCTCACCGACTTGGTCGAGATCGTCGTCCACCGCGCGTACCGCTGCAAGGACCGCGAGTACGTGCGGGTCGCCCGGGCCGTCGACAGTGCCGACCTGCGTGGCAGGCTCGACCGCGCGGTCGAATCCGACAGCCCGTGGGCCCGCTGCCAGGCAGGGTACGTGCGCTGGCTCCTGGACCGCCCCGACCTGCCGAACACCCGTCGTGTCTGGCGGGCCTGGCTGGCAGGCCAGGCCCCGGCGTCGAGGTGACCCGGGACTGAGCCGGGAGGACCGTTCCTGCCGGCGCGTCACCTCGTGGTCGCGGTCTCCTTCGACAGCCGGTTCCAGTACGGGCTGTCACGGCTCCTGCTGCCGAGTGCCTGAACCCTTTCTAGCAGGGGCCGAGGCGGCGCCCCGGCCCGCCGGGACCAGGGCCGGCCGTCAGGGGCGGCCCGGCACCCACAGGGGGACGGGGGCCACGAGGGGCATCGCGCGCGCCGCGTCCTGCTCCAGCCAGCCGTCGACCCGGGCCGGGTCGCCCTCGCTGAGCTCCACCAGCGCGGCCGCGGCGATCCGGGCGCAGCACAGCACCAGCGCCAGGGTGTCCTGGCGGCGGTGGCGCTCCCGGACGTAGGCCTCGGCCCGCTCCTGGGCGCGGAGGCGGTGGGCCGGTCCGTCCTCGGCGGTCAGCGCCTGGACGCCGTGCCACACCAGGGTCAGCGCGCAGGGCTCGGCGGGGTGGGCCTGGTCCTCCCGCTCGGCCTCCTCGCGGGCCTCGGCGGAGCGCTGGCCCAGCCAGCCGAGCGCCGTCGCCGCGTCGTCCCCGCAGGAGCGCAGCAGCAGCTCGGCGGCCTGCTCGACGACGGCGGGTACCACCGCCGAGGCCGGCACCCGCAGCCCGGGGGCGGCGGTGTCGCCGAAGGACAGCCAGGCGTCCGCGAACGAGGCCGCGCGCAGCCCGCCCACCCAGGCGGGCGCCCCGCCCGTCGCCCCCAGCCATTCCTCGGTCCCCAGCCGGACCAGCCCCACGGCAACCAGATTCGCCGCGTCCCCGTCCAGGCCCAGCAGTCGTCCGCTCCGCACCACGCACCCCCACCTGCGTTCGTCACCCTTCGAGCACATCCCACCACACCGGGGCGCGAACGAACTAGGCAGGGGCACGTCACGAATCGGTGCCGACGCCGGTGCCGACGCCGGTGCCCGTGCTGATGCCGGTGCCGGTGCCGGTGCCGACGCTGGTGCTGGTGCTGGGGCGGCCTGCCAGTGTCTGGGTGCCGATCACCGCCAGCAGCGCCAGCCGCTCGGCGTCCTCGGTGCCGGGTTCGGCCGTGTAGACCATGATCCGCAGATCGCTGCCCGCGACGCTGAGCACGTCGCAGTCCAGCGTCAGCGGTCCCACCTCCGGGTGGTCGACGGTCTTGCGCGAGGCCTCCTGGTGCCCCACCGCGCCGGAGTCCCACAGCTCGGCGAACCGCTCGCTGTTGCCGCGCAGATCGGCGATCAGGCGCCGCAGCCGCTGGTCCGCCGGGTAGCGGCCCGCCGTCGCCCGCAGGTCGGAGACGACGGCGGTCTCCAACGCCCGCCGGGACTCCGGAGTGTGGCGGACCCGGCTGCCCTCGCCGAGGAAGTTCCGCCACGCTCCGTTGCGCTCCTTGCCGTGCCGTTCACCCATCAGCGCGGTGTAGAGCGGATTGGCGAGCAGCAGCGTCCACGCCGCGTCGTGGACGGCGACGGGTGTGCCGGTCAGCCGGTCCAGCATCCGTTGCACGCTGGGCGTGATGTAGGCGGGCACCGTGCCGCGTCCCGGCGCCACCAGCCCGGCGACCCGGAACAGGTGCTCACGCTCCTCCGCGTTCAGTCGCAGCGCCCGCCCCAGCGCCTCGACGACCTGCTCCGACGGGTTGGCCGCCCGGCCCTGTTCGAGGCGGGTGACGTAGTCGACCGAGATCCCGGCCAGCAGCGCCAGCTCCTCCCGGCGCAGTCCGGCCGCGCGCCGATGGCCGCCCGCCGGCAGGCCGGCCGCCTCCGGCGGGACCCGGTCGCGCCAGCGCCGTACCGTCCGCCCGAACTCCGTGGTCGCCATGCCACCACTGTGCACCGCCCCACCCGCAGGTGCCTGGTACCGGCAGTCCCAGGAAGACCGGACGCCTGGCTGACGGTGTCGCCGCGCAGCATCGTGGAGGCATGACCACCACACTGATCACCGGAGCGAACAAGGGCCTCGGCTTCGAGACCGCCCGCCAACTCATCGCCGCAGGCCACACCGTGTACGTCGGCAGCCGGGACCCCGAGCGCGGGCGTCGCGCCGCCGAGCGGCTGGGCGCGCGGCCGGTCGTCATCGACATCACCGACGACGCCTCGGTCACCGCGGCGGCGAGGACCGTCGAGGCCGACGGCGGCCTGGACGTGCTGGTCAACAACGCCGGCGTGGAGGAGCGGGACGCGGACAACCGCGTCATCGGCGCCGCCGACGTCACCGCCGACCTGATGCGGAGCACGTTCGAGACCAACGTGTTCGGCACGGTACGCGTCCTCCACGCGTTCCTCCCGCTGCTGCAGCGCTCCGCCGCCCCCGTCGTCGTCAACCTCAGCAGCGGCCTGGCCTCGCTCACCCGCGTCACCACTGCGGGCACCCCCACCTACGCCTACCCCGGCGTCGCCTACCCGGCCTCCAAGGCCGCCGTCAACATGATCACCGTGCAGTACGCCAAGGCGTTCCCGCACATCCGCATCAACGCCGTCGAGCCCGGCTTCACGAAGACGGACCTCAACGGCAACACCGGTATCCAGACCGTCGAGCAGGGCGCCGGGATCATCGTCCGGATGGCCTGCCTGACCCCGGACGGCCCCACCGGCACCTACCGCGACGCCGAGGGCCCGCTGCCCTGGTGACCGATCCACCGGGTGACCGACCCACCGGGTGGGCGCGCGGCCGGGCGGGGCCGGGCCGGGGGTCAGCGTTCGCCGGTGCCGGTGATGCGGCCGCGGGCGAGGACCGGGGTGGTGAGGGAGGTGAGGAGGCGGCGGGGGCGGGTGTTCGGGAGGGCGGCGCGGTTCGGCAGGGGCTCGGCGAGGGCGTAGAGCTCGAAGACGTAGCGGTGCGGGCCGTGGCCCTTGAGCGGCTCGGGGCCGTGGTAGCCGCGGCCGATGAAGGAGCGCAGCAGGGTCACGCCCGGGGCGGGGGCGGACTTGGCGAGGGCGCCGGGGGCGAGCTCCTGCGGGCTCGGCAGGTGGGGCCCGTCGAGCAGGGCGAGGCAGTGGACGGCGGGGTTCGAGCCCAGCGGGACGTCGATGTCCTCGACCACGAGCAGGAGTTCGGCCGTTCCCGCCGGGGGCGTGCTCCAGGCGAGGTGGGGGGAGAGGTTCTCGCCGCCGACCCGGGTGCCGCTGTGCCGGGTGGGCAGGAGGCCGGCGTCGGTGAAGTCCCGGCTGGTGAGGGTGAGGGTCTCCGGGCCGTCCAGGCAGGGCTGGTTCCAGGCGTAAGTGCGTTCTTCCGGGCGGCGGTTGCGCAGCAGGGTGCCGAGTACGGACATGGGGGCGCTTTCCTTGGGCCGCTGGCGCCGTCAGGGACTTCGGCGGGTGGGGTCGGTGACGTGCACGACCTTACGCCGCTTGTCGTCGGGATAGGCCTCCCTGGTCACCAGGCCCCGGAGGCCTCGGCGGGCCTCGGCGGGCCTCGGCAGAATCATTGTTGCCTATCAACTACTTTCTCGCCCGGGTGGCCGGTGGTGGTTGGGGTGCGGGCACGGAAACCCGTTTGACCAGCGCTTCTTCGTCGATCACGATGCTCCGGTGACAGTTGAGACCACCCTCGCGAAGGTCGACGCGGACCTCCGCGCCGGCCGGATACCCGTCGCCCGCCAACGCCTGCGTAGCCTGGTGGGCCGCTACCCGGCGGACCTCACGGTCCGGCGCCGGTTGGCCGAGGTCTACCGGCTGTACGGGGAGCCGGTCGAGGCGGGCCGCTGGGCCTACCTGGAGGAGGAGCGGGACGAGGCCGAGACCGCGGCCTTCGAGGGCCGTTACGCCGATCCGCGGCGCCGGATGCGGGCGCTCGCCTGGCGCACCTCCGAGCGCACCGCGTCGACCGAGACCGCCCGCGCCCGGCTGGCCGAACTCCGTGCCGCGGCCTCCGCGGAGGAAGGCCGCCCGGTCCAGTGGGGCCAGGTGTCCGACCCTTACCGGCCGAACGCGTCCGACGACGACAGCGGGCCGTGGTTCTGCCTCGGCATCGGCCTCGTCGGCCTGCTGCTGGGAGCCTTCGCGGTGCTCGGCATGGTCACCTTCGCCGGCTGGTGGTTCTGAGCGGTTCGGTGCGGTGGTGTGTGCGGGGATGAACCTCCGGGCGGGGGTGGGCCGTACTTGACGGTGGCGGCCCGTCGGGGCCGTCCGGTGCTGCCCCGGGTGCCCGCCGATTCCCACGGACGGCGCGGCCGGGGCGGCCCTCGTGGCCCCCACGAACGCCCTGAACCCTCCGAGGAGAAGCACAGATGAAGCACGTACGCCGCGCTGCCGCGGTCACCGGTGGTGCGGTCGCCGCCCTGGCCCTGGCCGGGACCGGGCAGGCCTTCGCCTGGCACCCCGGCGACGCCTCGCTGACGGTCGGCTGCCGGACGGACGCCGGTCACGTCGAGGTCGTCCTCGGCAACAACTACCAGGACGCGGGCGACTACACGCTCAGCCTGATCGGCGGCACCGAGGAGCACCACGGCACCATCGCCGGGCACGGCACCGCCAAGGTGACGGTCGGCTACTCGGGCCACGGCGACCGGTGGCGCTACACCCTGGCGGACACCCACATCGACCAGCAGATCGCCGACGTGCCGCTCTGCCCCTCCGCGACGCCGACGGGCACCCCGACGCCGACCCCGACCCTGACCAAGCCTGGGACGCCGACGCCGACGCCGACGCCGACGCCGACCGCCAGTCGGACGGCGACGCCGACGCCGAGCGGGAGCCCGTCGGGGAGCCCGTCCTCGCCCGCCGCGCACCCCAGCGCCTCGCCCTCGGCGAGTGCCTCCGCCTCCGCCGCGCCGGCGCTCGCGCAGACCGGTGGCGGCGGCAACACCGGCCTCGCGGTGGCCGGTGCCGCGACCCTGGTCGGCGGTGCCGGGCTCGTCGTGGCGGCGCGCCGGGTCGCCGCCCGCCGCAAGGCCTGACGGTCCGGCGGATGTTCGTCGACGGAGCGTGGCGGATCACGGTGGTCGGCAAGGACGCCGACTTCGAGCAACGGGCGGTGGTCCGTACCCCGTACGGGGTCCTGGTGCTGGCCGGTGCGGTGGGGGAGTCCCTGGTCGTCGACGCCGACACCTGGGAGCTGCGCCTGGAGCACCTGTGGCCGGGGCGCGGATGGCGGCCGGACGTCGAGGTGGTGCCCGGTCCGGTGACCGGTACGGGCGGCCGCCGCAGCCGGGAGGTCCGGGCGACGGACTGCTACTGGCCGGGGCAGCCGCGGCCGGTCCTGCCGCACAACCTGGTGCTGCTGCTGGACGCGTTCGGGGCCGAGGAGCCCGCGGCGCGACCGGTACGGACGGTGCGGGAGGCGATCACCCCGGCGGGAACACCGCTGATCCGGACCAGTTCCGGCCCCCAGGTCGACACGGTGGACAGCAAGTCCACTGCGGGCAGGGCCGGTTGGTGACCGCCAGGGCGTGATCGGGGAGGGGGGGCGGGCGCGGGGGCGCCCCCCGCCCGCGGGGGGTCGGGCCGTGGGGAGTGGTGATGGGGACAAAGGCGGAAGCGGGGCGGCGGGGGT
>NZ_JBHYGR010000004.1:9104-87397 GCF_042738155.1 Kitasatospora sp. NPDC059088
CCCGGGCCGCCGCGGGCCACCCATCGCCCCGGGGGGCCGGGGCGGTGGGGGCCCCCCGGGGGGGGGGGGGGGGGGGGGGGCCGGGCGCCCCCCCCCCCCCTTCGCGCGTGGTGGCGCGGATGCTCTTATGGATGTCAAGCAGCGATGGTGAGCTGCTCGGTGGTGGTGCTCGGTGTGCTGGGCGTGGTCAGGACTCGGTAGATCTCTCGGGCGATGAACCGCTTGAGGCAGCGGATGATCTCCTTCTTCGAGAGGCCTTCGGTGGTCCTGCGCCGCATGTAGTTCTTGGTGCGTTCGTCCCAGCGCAGTCGGCACAGGACGATGCGGTAGAGGGCTGCGTTGGCCGCCCGGTCACCGCCCCGGTTAAGGCGGTGGCGGTGGGTGCGGCCGGAGGACGCCGGCAGCGGGGCGGCGCCGCAGAGCATGGCGAACGCCGCCTCGGAGCGCAGGCGTTCGGGGTTGTCCCCGGCGGTGACCAGCAGTTGTCCGGCGACGTCCGCGCCGACCCCGTTCAGTGCGAGCAGGTCCGGGGCGATCTCGGCGACCAGCGGGGCGATGAGGGCGTCCAGGTCGTCGATCTCCTCGCTGAGCCTCTGGTGGCGGCGGGCCAGGGTCCGCAGGGCGAGCTCGGTGGCAACGGTCGGGTCGCCGGCCCGCTCAGGGGCCGGGCCGGCAAAGGCGCAGGTGGCTATGAGCTGTCGGTCGCCCAGGTCCCGCAGCGCCGATCGGAGCTCCTCGGGTGCGGTGACGATCAGGGTCTTCATCTGGCGTGTCACGTCGGCGCGTTGACGCACCGCGCTGCGGCGGGCCACCCGCAGGCTTCGCAGGGCCTCGACGCGGCCGTCGCGCCGCTTGGGTGTGCCGGTGCGGCGGGCGGACAGGGCGGCCCTGGCGGCGGCTTCGGCATCGACGGGGTCGGACTTGCCCTGCCATCGGCGGGCCTTGCGGTCCGGGCGGTCGATCTCCACCACGGTCACGTCCTGCTCGCGCAGGTGGCGGGCCAGGCCCGCCCCGTAGGCGTCGGTGCCCTCCACACCGACCAGGACCAGGGTGCCGAACGAGCGCAGCCACGCCAGGAGTAGGGCGTATCCCTCGGCGTTGGCTTCGAACTGCTCGGATCCCAGCGGGCGTCCGGCCGAGTCGATGGCGGCGGCGGTGTGGGTGTCCTTGTGGGTGTCGACGCCGCCGGTGATCTCGCGGTCCTGGTGTGCGATGGTGGACATCGCCGTCCTCTCCATTGATCCGGGTGGGGCGGCAGCCGCCGGTCCGGCGGGCGGACAGGACAGTGAAGGGGCCTCTGGCCAGGCTCTTATGAAGTCACGCAAGCCGGGCCGGCGGATGCTCACGAGCGGCTCCCGGACGAGGCCGACAGATCCGGTTGAGGACCCGAGGTCAGTCAGAGGTTGAGTCAGACCTGCCCGGGAACCGCTCATGAACATCCTCACTGTCAGATGTGCTCGATTTCCAAAGCCCCCTTGGTAGTTGTGTTGCTTTACCAATCGGTTCGGGGGCTTGGACGAAGATCGCCCCGGTTCGTATCCTCAGCCCGTTCCGTCATGTCCTCGGCACTCAGGGAGTGGGTGTGCGCGTCCGGCTGTTGGGCCGAGTCGAACTCCGTTCCGAGCAGGGGCGCCCCGTCGCCCTGGCGGGTGCGCGCCGCAGGGCGGTGCTCGCCCTGCTCGCGAGCGAACTCAACGACCACGTCACCGTCGAGCGGCTGCTCGACACGGTGTGGGAGGGCGCGCCGCCGCCCACCGCCCGCGCCGCCCTGCACGGGCACGTCTCCGCCGTCCGGCGCAGCCTCGGCGAGGGCCTCACCCTGCTCACCCGCGCCCAGGGCTACGTCCTCGTCGGGGACCCCGAACTGGTCGACGCCGAGCACTTCCAACGGCTGACGGCCGCCGCCGAGGAGACCGCCGACGCCGTACGGGCCGCCGCCCTCCTGCGTGAGGCCCTCGACCTCTGGGACGGTCCCGCCCTCACCGACTCCGGCTCGCTCACCCTGACCGCCACCACCGGCCGACGGCTCGACACCGCCCGTACCCACGCGGTCGAGCGGCTCGCCGAACGGCTGCTGAGCCTCGGCCGGGGCGCCGAGGCCCTCGACGACCTCCGGGCCGTCGTCACCGCCGACCCCCGGCGCGAGCCCGCCGCCGCCCTGCTGGCCCGCTGCCTCCGGCACGCCGGGGACGGCCGTCTCGCAGATCCCGTCTCCATTCCCGCCCCCGTGCCTGCCTCCGTCCCCGCCTCCGGCCCCGCCGCCGGCCCCGGCGACGCCCTGCCCAGGCCCGGCACCGCCCTGGTCGGGCGCGCCGACGACCTGCGCCGCCTGGACGACGCCGCCTGCCGCGCCGACGGCCGGCCCGTGCTCGTCACCGGAGTCGCCGGCGCCGGGAAGAGCAGCCTCGTCCTGCACTGGGCCCATGCCGGCGCCGACCGCTTCCCCGACGGCCGGATCCACCTCGACCTGCGCGGCTTCGGCGAGGAGGAACCCCTCACCCCGGCCGCCGCCCTCGCCCTCCTGCTCACCCGCCTCGGCGTCCCGCCCGCCGAGGTACCCGAGGACCGGGCCCGGGCGGGCGCCCTGCTCCGGCGGCTGACCGAGGGTCGGCTGCTGCTGATCGTCCTCGACGGCGCCCGCTCCGCCGAACAGGTCGAACCGCTGCTGCCCGGCGCCCCCGAACCCGTCGTCGTGGTCACCAGCCGCTCCCGGCTCACCGACCTCGTCGTCCGCGAAGCCGCCATCCCGCTGCCCGTCGGCGGCCTGCCCGAGGACGAGGCCGTCGACCTGCTCAGCCGGATCGCCGGCCCCGAGCGGGTCGCCGCCGCCCGCCGGCTCGCCGCGCTCTGCGACGGGCTGCCGCTCGCCCTGCGGGTGGCCGGCGCCCGGCTCGCCTCCCGGCCCGCCTGGTCCCTCGACGACCTCGTCCACGAGATGTCCGACCGGACCACCGGACTCGCCGCCCTCGCCACCGGCGGCACCCTCGGCATCGCGGCCGCCCTCGGCCGGACCGTCCGCGCCCTTCCCGCCGAGGCCCGTCGGCTGTTCACCCTGTCCGGACTCCACCCCGGCGGGACCCTCGACAGCGCCGCCGCAGCCGCCCTCGCCGGTGTCCCCCGGGCCCGCGCGCGCGAACTCCTCGCCGAACTGGACGCGGCCCACCTCGTCCAGGAGGCCTCGCCCGGCCGCTTCCGCGGCGACCGTCTGGCGGGCCTCTACGCCGCCGAACTCGCCGCCGAACTCCCCGCCCACGACCGGGCCGAGGCGACCCGCCGCCTCCTCGACCACGCCGTCGACGCGGCCGCCGCGGCCCTCGAACGCCTCACCACCGCCGTCCCCACCCAGTGCCTCTCCGCGCGCGCCTTCGAAACCGCCGACCAGGCCCTGGAATTGGCCCGCGGCCTGGTCACCGGCCTGGCCCGGCAGCTGACCGAACGTCCGGGCCCGGACCGGGTGGCGGACGGCGGGCCGGAGCGCATCCTCGACCGGCTGAGCCGCACCCTCGCCGAAGCCTGCCGCGGACCGGCCACCGGGCCCGCCCCGACGGAGCCGCCCCACGGCCACACCCACACCGCCCCCGAGGGCGCCGAGGGCGCCGACCCCGGGGAGTGCGCCCTGATGGACCGCCTCCTCGCCGACCTCCTCCGCACCACCCCGGTGGTCCGACGCACCGAGCCCCCCGGTGCGGGCCCGGCCCCGGCCCCGGCCGTCCCGGCGGACGCGCGGGCACCGGGGCCGAGGCCGGGGCCGAGGCCGGGCTGAACCTCGGGTACGACGGCTCGCTACGGCCGTCCGCCCCGAGGCCACCCCTGGGCGTCGAAGACGGCGACCGGGTCGAGGTAGTCGCGCCAGTGCTTCACCTTGCGGTCCTCGACGGTCAGCACGGAGACGAAGTGGTTGTCGTAGGGCCGCCCCGTCGGAACCGACCTGCCGTGGACCGCGTACTCCAGCACCACCACCGAGGTCTCGCGGTCCCGGTGCACCCGGAGGTCGTCCGCGCCGTGCAGCTCCACGTAGTCGCCGTAGTCGCGGTACAGGTCGACGATCCCCTGGCGCCCCTCGACCCGCCGCGGGTACCCCGGGACGGTGATCACGAACTCGAAGACCACGTCCTCGGCCAGCAGGTCGTAGAAGTCCTCGCCGTCGACCAGGCCGTCCAGACCCTCCTTGACGATCCGGAAGAACGGGCTGTTCGCCCCCACCAGGGGGGTGTCGTCACCGACGGTCCTGCTCATGTCGCCTCCGGGGGCCTGGTACGGGCGTGGTTCACGGCTCCATGCTCGCGGCTCGGGGGAGGTCTTCCCGGCGCGAATCGCCCGTTTTCCGGCGGGCGGCTCGCGCGGGCCCGCCGCGATCAGCGGCCTGGCCCGGCGCCCGCACGCCCGTGGCCGTCAACCGGTGGCGGGCGCCAGGTCGTGGACCAGGAAGTGGAGTTGCCCGTCGTCCGTGGACTCCGCCCACAGCCCGTCGGCGTCCAGCACGGACGCCGCGACCATCCGGGCCTCGGCGACCAGCTCGGGACGGTGGTCGAAGCCCGGCCACGGCAGGACGGGGAAGTCGTTCTCCTCGCCGTACCGCCGGACCCGCTCGATGTCGCCGAGGACCGCGCGCGGCAGCGAGTCGTTCGCCCAGGACCACAGCCAGGACTGCTGGGCGAGGCTGACGCTGCCGATCATCGTGAGACGGCCGGCCAGGAACACCTTCCCGGCGCGCGACCAGGTGATCCGCGCATCGTCCAACGACCAGTGGTACTGCACGTCACCCGACAGCCCGAAGCGGTCGACCATGAGGGCCTGCCGGGCGCGGGCACGTTCGCGGGCCGCGAGCACGACCTCCTCCCAGTCGGAGTGGTCATGCTTCGAGCGGTCGTCCACGGTGTCTCCTCGCACAGAACTTTCGGCGAGATCCTCTCATCCGGCGGGCGGGGGAGGGGGAGGAGGTGTCAGTGGTCTGCGGTTGACTGGTGCGATGGACGAACTCGCCGACCACCTCCAGCGCGTCGACGCCCTGCTGGCCCGTCCGGCCCCGGGCCTCGCCCGCCTGCCCGTGGCGACCGGGGGTGGCCTGGACGCCGCCCTGCGCCGCCTGGTCGAGGCGCTGCGCCCCCGCTGGGGGTCCTCGCGCACCCTGGCCACCGGCGGCTTCGTCGACCCCACCCTCGACGAGGGCCGCGGGCTGCCGTTGGTGTCAGCGTTCCCCGGGGGCGTGGTCGACCTGTGCGGGTGGGCGGTGGGCGGGCGCTGGGTCGGCTGCGGGATCGTCCGGCCGGACGGCGGGAGCGGCGAACCTCAGCTCCTCGTGCTGACGGCTCCCCGGGCGGACCCGGCGGAACTCGCCCTTCCCGCCGACTACTTCGAGGAGGACGACCGGGCCGACGGGTCGGGTGCCCGCTGGGTGCGACGGCTCGCCGCGGTGACCGGCCGGCCCCGGTCGCGGCAGTGGTCCGTCGACTGGCCGTCGGCCGAGGCCCGGCTCGGCACCGCCCTGCCCGCCGACTACCGGCACTTGGTGGAGCACTTCGGCCACGGCACGTTCGCGGGTTTCCTCGACATCTTCCTGCCCGGTCCCCAGCCCGGCTCCGACGATCCCTCCTGTCTGGTGAGGAACGCCCGAACCCTCGCCGAACTCGCCGCCGCCCACCCCGACATCGCCGCGGTCTACCACCCCTACCGGCTCCACCCCGCCCCCGGCGGGCTCCTGCAGTGGGCCGGCTCCGTCCAGGCCGACCAGTTCTACTGGCTGACGGAGGGCCCGGACCCGGACAGGTGGCCGGTCATCGCCCGCAACGAGGACGGCGACCACGAGGCCCGCTTCGACGGCTCCACCGCCGAGTTCGTCCACCGCCTCCTCACCGACCACCGGCACCCCTTCTCCATCGCGGAACTCCTCGACCACCGCGACTTCGAGCCGTACGAACCCCACTCCTCCTGCGAGGACGAGTGACGGCCCCGGAGCCTGCGCCCTGGCCCGGTCGCACCGTCAGGCCGGGAGGGCGTCGAGCCATTCGGTCAGCAGGCGGTTGACCTCCGCGGGCCGCTCCTGCTGGATCCAGTGCCCGCAGCCGTCGAGGAGGTGGGCGGCGGCCAGGCCGGGCAGGGTGGTGGGGAAGGCGGCGATCGCGTCGGCCAGCCAGGTCGTGGAGGCGTCCAGCGCCCCGCCGATGAACAGGGACGGCTGCTCGATCGGCGCGCCGCGGTACGGGGCGAGGTCCGCCCAGTCGCGGTCCATGGCGCGGTAGCGGTTGAGCGCCCCGGTCATGCCGGTGCGCTCGAACTCGCCCGCGTACACGTCGAGGTCCTCCTCGGTCAGCCAGCCGGGGAGCGCGCCCCGGGGGAAGCGGTCGCGCAGGCGGCCGCCGGCGCGGGCCAGGAAGTGCGGGTCCGGCTCGTCCCGGCCCGGCATGGTGTCGGCGGACAGGGCCGCGTAGAAGCCCGCGAGCCAGCCCCGGAGGTCGGACTCCATCTCCGCCTCGGCCCGGCCGGGCTCCTGGAAGTACGAGACGTAGAACTCCTCCTCCTCGCCGCCCACTTGGGCGAGGACCTCGCCGGGGCGGGGGCCGCCGGGCGGCGCGTAGGGGACGCTCAGCAGGGCGACGGCGCGGAAGGCCTCGGGGTGCAGCAGGGCGGAGGTGGCCGCGATCCCGGCACCCCAGTCGTGCCCGACGACCACCGCCCGCTCCTCGCCGAGGGCGCGGACCACGGCGACGTTGTCCGCCGCCAGGTCCACCATCCGGTAGGCGTCCGGCCCGGCCGGCGTGCAGGACCGGCCGTAGCCGCGCACGTCGAGTGCCACGGCCCGGTACCCCGCCGCGGCGAGGGCCGGGAGCTGGTGGCGCCAGGAGTACCAGGACTCGGGGAAGCCGTGCAGGAGCAGCACCAGCGGTCCGCTGCCCTGCTCGACCAGGTGCAGGCGCCCGGCGGGCCCCTCGACGGTGCGGTGGTGCGGTTCGGCGGACGGCAAGGGGCGGTTCATCGCAACTCCTCGGTGAACGGGCGGGTGCGGCTGCCCACCGATCATGCGGCGCCGCGCCCGGTCGGCGCGAAGATCCTTGACATCCTGGCAAACTGGCAGGACAGGGCGTCGGCGAGGGTACGACCGGAGGGGGCGGGCAGCGGTGACGGACGACCGTACGGCCGACGTGCTGGCGAGCATCGGCCCCCGGCTGCGGTCCGCGCGCGAGCAGCGCGGGGCCACCCTCACCGGCGTCAGCGGCGCGACCGGGATCGCGCTGAGCACGCTGTCGCGGATCGAGACCGGCCGGCGCCGACCGACCTTGGAGGTGTTGCTGCGGCTCGCGCAGGAGTACGGCGTCTCGCTCGACGAGCTGGCCGGCACCGCTCCCGCTCCCCCCGCCGGCACGACGACACGGCGGCGGCGCACCGGCGCCACCGACAAGTCCGTGCTGCCGCTGACCCGCTACGTGGGTGGCCTGCACGCCCACAAGCACGTCCTGCCCGCCGCCGCCACCGCCGACGCGCCACCGGCCCGGCCCCGGCAGTCCTCCCACGACGGGTACGAGTGGCTCTGCGTCCTGTACGGGCGGCTCCGGCTGGCCCTCGGCGACCAGGACCTGATCCTGGTCGCCGGTGACGTCGCCGAGTTCGACACCCGCACCCCCCACGGCGTCGCGAACGCCGGGACCGACGCCCCGGTCGAGTACCTGGTCATGTTCGGCCCCCAGGGCGAGGTCCTCCGCCCCCGCACCCCGCCCCTCGGCCGCACCACCCGCTAGCGGAGCGGCCTCCCGGCGGGCAGGTGCCGAGCGGGCAACGGCAGTTGCCGGCCCCGACCGGCAGGCGGGCAGGCGGGCGGGCGGGCAGGCGGATGCCGGGGCCGGGTGGGTTCGGTGCGATCATCCTCGGATGCGAGAGATCGACGAGTTGACCGAGGTGGACGATCCGGCGTGGCCCGAGCTGGCGGCGACGATCGCGGCGGTGGCCGTGCCGGTGGAGGTGCTGCCGGTCGACCAGGAGGAGGGGCGCCGCTGCCTCCTGCAGTTGCAGGTGACGGCGCGGTCGGTGCTCGGCGCCCTGGTCCTGAACACGGGCGGGCTGCTGCTGGACGACGGGTGGGTGCGGGTGTTCGGCGGCGGTGCGGCCGGGGACGGGGGCCTGCCGAGCCTGGGCCGGGTCAACGGGTTCCCGGCGGCCTTCGAGTCCGCCTGGCATCCCGCGGACGGTCTCGTCGTCGGCCACGACGCCGTGGGCGGGGTCTTCGCGCTGAACGGCCACGACCCCGCGGCGGCGGGCCGTCCGGGCGCGCCGGGGCAGATCACCTACTTCGCTCCCGACACCCTGGAATGGGAGGCCCTGGAGATCGGCCACTCGGCCTGGGTCTCCTGGCTGCTCTCGGGAGGTTCGGAGAGCTTCTACGACGGTGTGCGCTGGCCCGGTTGGCGGGCGGAGGCCGCGGCCCTGACCCCGTCCCAGGGGATCACGGTGTTCCCGTTCCTGTGGTCCGAGCAGGCCCAGGCGGACCTGGCGGCCACCAGCCGCCGGGCGGTGCCGATGCACGAGGTGCTCGGAGTGGCGGCCGACTTCGCCGGGCAGGCGGGGCTGACCGACCCGGGATTCCTCGGCGAGGTCTGAGGCGACGCGCCCACCTGCGCCGGCGGGCGTGAAGACGCCGCGGCCACATCCCCTTCGCACCGCACGAACCGCACGAGGAGCTGCACATGGACCATCGGGACGTCGACACGGCCCTGGCGGAGTCGCTGAAGGTCCTGGGACCGCATGCCGACGAGGACTGGACGGTGTCGGCCGGTCCGCTGGAGTGGAGCTGCTGGGAGACGGCGGCTCACATCGCGCACGACCTGCTGGCCTACGCGGGGCAGGTGGCAGCACGTCCCGCCGACTCCTACCTCCCGTTCGACCTGACCGTCCGCCCCACCGCCTCCCCGGCCGAGGTGCTCCGGACGGTCGCCGCCTGCGGCCGCCTCCTCAGCTCCGCACTGGCCGCGGCCGCTCCGACCTCGCGTGCCTGGCACTGGGGTCCCTGCGATCCCGAGGGCTTCGCGGCCATGGGCGTCGCTGAAATCCTGCTGCACACGCACGACATCAGCCAGGGGCTGGCCGTGGACTGGCAGCCGCCCGCACCGCTGTGTGCGGCCGTGCTCGGTCGGCTGTTCCCCGACGCTCCTCCCGGAGACCCCGTCCAGGTGCTGCTCTGGTGCACCGGCCGCCAGGAACTGGACGGCCTTCCCCGCCGAACCTCATGGGTGTGGAAGGCGGCGCGCTCCGACTGACCGCACGGGCCGGTCGGTGGGGCGGCGGGCGGCGTCGGTGCGAGGGCACCGGCGCCGCCTTCGCGTTCCGGGGGCCCGGGGGCCGGAACCCGGGGTCATTCCTCGACCGGCAGCCCGGCCTCGCGGGCGAGCACACCCAGGGCCCGGCGGAGGGACTCGCGTTCGGCGGGGGAGAGGGCGGCGGCCAACTCGTCGTCGACGGCGTGCGCCAGGGCGGTGCACTCGTGCAGCAGGGCGCGGCCGTCCGCGGTGAGGGTCAGCGTCTGGCGGCGGCGGTCGGCGGGGTCGCGCTCGCGGGCCACCGCGCCCAGCGCCTGCAACTGGTCGGCCAGGCTGACCACCAGGCTCGGCGCCACTCCCATCACCTGGGCCAGCTCCAGTTGGGAGGCGGCGGCACCCGCGTCGAGGGTGGCGAGCAGCGCGACGTGCTTCGGCTTGAGGCCGCGGCTCTCGACGGCGGCGGTGAAGCGCGCGGTGGCGACGGTGCCCAGGGTGCCGAGGCGGAAGGCGAGCGAGGAGGTCAGCGAAGGGGGGTTGACGGCGTCCATGGCGGCGATAATATCTCCACAGAATCATTCAGGGCTCGAATCATTGGAGGTGTGCTTGATATGCGGGGGACGATGACGGACTCACCGCCGCTCGGGGCCGGCGCCCTGGCGCTGCCGCACCTGGCGACGGCGCGGCGGGCCACCGGGGGCGCACGATGACCGCGGTGCTGCGCACGGCCGACGACGCGCTCGCCTTCCTGCTCGAACTCGCCGTCTACGCCGCCGCCGTACGGTTCGCACTCACCCGGCGCACCACCCGGCCGGCCCGCTGGGCACTCGCCCTCGCCCTGCCCGCCGGGTACGTCGCGGTCTGGGCCCTGTTCGGCGCACCGGGCGCGCAGGTGCCGCTGCACGGGGCGGCCCGGGCGGTGCTGGACCTGGTCTGGTTCGGCAGCGCGGCCGTCCTGCTCCGGGCAACGGGGCTGCGCCGTACGGCGGTTGTCTTCGCGCTGGGCTACCTGCTGACCACGGCGGTGCACCTGATGCTGAGCTGAGGCGGGCCGAGCTGGGCCGTGCTCCGCCGAGGTGTGACGGTCGACCGGGGGAGCGGTGAACCGGAGCGGGGCGGCGGGCCGTATCCCCCGGCGAGAAATCCCCGTGGGCGGCGGCGGACCCGGGACGGGCCGGGTGTCGGCCGGCCCTGACTCAGGAGAGCGACCGCCATGCCCAAACACCGGCTCAGCCGCCGTCGGCGGATCGCCGCCGCTGCCACCGCGATCGCGGCCGGCGGCGTCCTGATCGTCGCGCAGAACGACGCCCCGGCCGCCGCCACCGACCCGGTCGGCCTCAATGCCGCCTACGAGTACCTGGGTTGGGGCGATGCCCAGGACCCGGTCGCGGTGATGAAGGCGACCGGGCTCAAGCAGTTCACCCTCGCCTTCCTGCTCGCCGGCCAGGGCTGCGACCCGCGCTGGGACGGCAGCCGTCCGCTGACCGGCGGGGACGACGAGGCGAAGATCAAGGCGATCCGCGCGGCCGGCGGCGAGGTGGTGGCCTCCTTCGGCGGCTGGGACGGCGCCAAGCTCGGCGAGAAGTGCGCGGACTCCACCCAACTCGCCGCCGCCTACCAGAAGGTGATCGACGCCTACCAGTTGAAGGCGATCGACATCGACATCGAGTCCACCGAGCTGACCAGCGCCGACGCCCGGCAGCGGGTGGTCGAGGCGCTCGGTGCGGTCAAGGCGAAGAACCCCGGCCTGCGGGTCTACGTCACCTTCAGCACCGAACTGAACGGCCCGGACGCCGACGGCGCGGACCTGATCGCCCGGGCCGCCAAGGCCCACGTGGAGGTGGACGGTTGGGTGGTGATGCCGTTCGACTTCGACAGCCACCCCGGCACCATGGTCGACGCCACCGTCTCCGCCCTGACCGGCCTCCAGCAGGCCCTCGTCCACGCCTACGGCTACGACGCGGACACCGCCTGGCGGCACACCGGCCTGTCCTCCATCAACGGGCACTCCGACAGCAAGGACGAGGTGGTCGGCCCGGCGGACTTCCGCGCCATGCGGGACTTCGCGGCCGCCCACCACCTGGCCCGCTTCACCTACTGGGCCGTCAACCGGGACCGCCCGTGCAGCGGGGAGTTCACCGCGGAGAGCGCCTCGGTCTGCGGCGGGATCCAGCAGGACCCGTACGCCTTCACCAGGATCGTGGCCGGCTACCACGTCGACTCCACCCCTGGGGGACCTGTCGGCACCAGCTCCCACTGCCCGGACCCCGAGCCCGCCAATCCCGAGCCCGCCACCGGTGTGACCACCACCGCGAAGCCCGCGGCCGACGGCGGGCCACCCGCTCCGACGGCCACCCGCAAGCAGACCCGGCGCGCGGCGACCGAGGCCACCGCCGCCACCGGGATGCCGGCGGACGACCACCAGCCGCCGGAATCGGGCGCCTCACCGTCGCCGACGGCCACCCGGCAGCAGGAGCGGCGCGCGGCGAGCGCCGCCACCGCCACGGCCGGGGAACCGGCCGGTCCGACGGACGACGGCTCCGACGGGCCCACGGCGAGCCCGAGCGCGAGCCGGACCAAGCACGGGACGCCCAGGGCCACCGCCTCCGCCGCGTCCCCCACCGAGTCCCGCGCCACGAGCACCCGTACGGCCCCCGCGACGCCGACGGCGGACTGCACCACGGTCTCGGCCCCCGCGCCCGGCCCGACCACCCCGACCGGTACCGGTACCGGCACGGGCAATGGAACGGCTCAGCCGAGCCGGACGCCGGCGCCCACCGCGACCGCGACCGCCCCCGCCTCCGACACCGACCCGGCGCCGACCGACGAGCCCACCACGGCGCTCCCGGCCCCGACCCCGACCCAGTCCTCCGCCCCCACGACGTCCCCCAGTCCCGCCGCCCCCGCCCCGGCGCCCACCACCGAAGCGGCCTCCGGCACGGGCTCCGGCACCGGCCAGGCCCTGGCCCACACCGGCGGCGGCGACGCCACCGGCATCCTGATGGAGGGCGCCGGCGCCCTGCTGCTGCTCGGCGGCGCCTTCGGCATGGTCGGCACCCGCCGCCGCCGCGAAGGCGAGCGCGCCCGGTAGCGGGCACCGCCCCGGGCTGAGCGGCCGACCGCCCGGCCCGGGGCGGGGTGAGGGTCCGTGAGGTGACCGGGCGCGTGGCGGCCCGCGCGGTGGAGGACGCGCGGGACGGTTTCCCGGGATGCGGGCCGGGACGCCGCGGATTCCCCGGTGGCCGAGGGCTGCGGCGGACGCCGTCCTTCCGTCCGTCGGCCCAGCTCAACGGCTGCGCCCGTTGGGTGCCGCGCCGGGGCGGCGGCTCGTCCCATCGGCCGGGCGGGTGCCGTGAGACGCGGCCGTCCGGCGGATGGGACGGCGTACCCCTCCCGTACGGGTGGCCGGGTGAGGCAGAGTTCTGACGAATCATCATGGATTTGGAGACCCCTGTGAACACCGTCCTCCCCACCCGGCGCCGCTTGTCGCTGGGCCTGGCCCTGGCGTCCGTGCTGACGGGCGTCGGCGCCTTCACCGCCTCGGCGGCCTCCGCCGCGACCGTGCCGGCCCCGATACCGATCACCTCTCCGTCCTGCCCGGCCAACCTCCAGAAGGGCGAGGTCGACGGCTGCGTCACCCAGCTCCAGCTGGAGCTCAACCAGACCGGCGCCCACCTCACCGTGGACGGGCAGTTCGGCTCGGGTACGGACACGGCGGTGCGCGACTTCCAGACCGCGCACTCCCTGGACGTGGACGGCATCGTCGGCCGGGCCACCAAGGCGGCCATAGACGCGGCCGCGGCGGCCGCCTCCGGCACGGTCGACCTGCGCACCCAGTGCGGGGACCTGCAGAAGGGCGCCACCGGCGCGTGCGCCAAGACCCTGCAGTCCATGCTGAACACCTTCAACGCGGGCCGCCTCACCGTGGACGGGCAGTTCGGCCCCGCCACCGACACGGCGGTGCGCAACTTCCAGGCCGCGCACGCCCTGGCCATCGACGGCATCGTCGGCACGGCCGTCAAGAACGCCCTCTACGGCAGCAAGCCCGTCCCGCTGCCCAGCGGCCCGATCGACTCCACCAAGGTCCTGAACGCGGCCAAGTCCTACCTGGGCGTCCCGTACGTGTGGGGCGGCGGCCACTCGCTGCGCGGCGAGGGCCCCGGCCCGTCGCTGGGCACCTGCGACGGCTACACCGGCTCGATCCAGCCCTGCCCGGCCAACACCACGGCCGGGATGGACTGTTCGGGCCTGGTCCGGGCCGCCTTCTGGTTCGGCGCCGGCATCGACCTCGCCAACGGCGGCGACACCACCGACCAGACCCTGGACAAGCACCTCACCCCGATCACCGAGGACCAGCGGCAGCCGGGCGACGTCGAGTACTTCGGCACCGACGCCCACAACACCCACCACGTGGTGCTCTACGCCGGCACCGACTCCGCCACCGGCGCGGACATGATGTACGAGGCCAAGGAGACGGGTACCAACGTGCACTACGCCGGTCTGCGCACCGGCGGGTACTGGTACCGCGTGACCGCCTGACGGTCTGACGGATGGCCCTACGGGCGCTCGCGCGGGTGACGGTTGCCGTCACCCGCGCGTCGCGTCACCCCTGGCAGGTGACCCGGACCGCGGCGGCCGCGAGGTGGGCGTGGGTGGCCCGGCCGGAGCCGGTCCAGTCCTGGCCGCGGTTGTGGAGGCGGACGGTCAGTGGTCCGGCCTGGGCGCGGAAGGTGCCGGCGTCCACCCAGCTGCCGCGGTGGGAGACCTGGTCGACGGTGAAGGACCCGAGGTCGGCGCCGGAGACGGCGGCCACCGTGTAGTAGGCGGGGGCGCCGCCGACCTGTTGGACCGAGGAGGAGTCCGGGACGTAGACGGCGACGGCGCAGGTGGCCGGGCCGGGGCCGGTGTCGAAGGTCCACAGGGCGTAGGTGCTGTTGTCGTCCTTGGCGCGGTCGCCGGACATCGGGACCGCGTCGTACCGACCGTCGCAGGAATCGCCGCCGTAGCCGCCGCTGCTGACGGTGACCCAGCCGTCGGCCCCCTGGCGGAACGCCCCGACCTCCTGGAACCGGGCGCCGGGGCCGGAGCAGCCGAGTCCGGCGACGGCCCGGTAGCCGGGGGCGGGCTGTGGGGCGGGCGGGGCCTGCGGGGCGGCCAAGGCGGGTGTCGCGGCTGGTGCGGCTGGTGCGGGGGTGGTGGCCGCCGGGGCGGCGGGCCGGGAGGCCTGGGCCGTGGGCGGGGCCTGGTGCGGGTCGTCGGTCGGGGACGGCGCGGCGGACGGGTTCCCGGTGGGCGTGCCGGTGGGGTCGGCGGAGCTGCCGGGCGTCGCGGTCGGCTCGGTCGGCCCGGTGGGTGCGGGCGTCGGGGGGTGGGCCCGGCCGTGGGTGCCCAGGGGCGAGCGGCCGGTCGGCGCGGCGGCCGTGGCCGGGTCGCCGCTGCCGCCGTCCGGCTCGATGAACGGGGCGACGAGCAGCAGGACCGCGCCGGTGGCCATCGAGGCGGCCATCGCGATCCGCCGGGCGTCCCAGCGGGACCGGTCGCCCAGCCGGCCGAGGCCGGCGGACAGCCGGGCGGCGAGCGTGGCGGCGGTGGGGTGCGGCGGGTCCGGTTCGCCTTCCTCTTCCTCGGCGATCCAGGGCAGTTGGAGGCCGGGGCCCGGAGTCGTGCCGTGCGGGTCCTCGTTCAACGGGGGCCTCCGGCGGGGGCGGTGAGGTCGGTGAGGTCGGCGGGGACGGTGAGGGCCTCGGCCGGGGCCCCGGCGGTGTCCGCCCCGTCCGGCAGCGGTGCCCGGACCCCGGTGCGGGTCGGGCCGGACGGTGGCCGGGCCGGGGTTCCGGCCGCTGCGGGCGCCGCCGCGCCGGCCGGGTGCGGCCGGGCGGGAGCGGGTGGGGGCGGGACGTGCACCGCGAGGAGTCCGGCCGTGACGAGGCCGGCGGCGGCCGCGCAGCAGATCACGGAGATCCGCCTCGGTGATTCGGTCCTGGTCACGTGTGCTCTCCCCGGGTGACGGTGCTCGCCGGGTTGCACGGCCGGCGGGCACCGACCGGTTCACGGCGCCGACCGGTTCACGGGGGTCGACCGGTTCACGCTGGTTCGAACCTCCCGGGCCCGCCGTCCGTGGTACCGGGTGGGGCCGGGCGACGAACCGGCGCGGACGGACGAGGGAGGACCGCAGCGATGGCCTGGTACCAGGGGCCGAGCCGGATCACGGTGACGGCGGTGGAGGGCGAGTGGCCGCAGCGGGCGGTGGTGACCGTCCGGGGCGCCGCCCCGGTGGAGATCCCGGCGACGGTCGGCGCGGTCCACCTGGTGGCGGCCGACAACTGGCAGCTGGCGCTGGAACACCGCTACGGCTCCGAGTGGTGCCCCAACATCCGTGCCGTGCAGGGGCGTTGGCAGGAGATCCGGGGCGTGCTGACGCAGTCCGTGCACAGCCGTAACCGCGACCGGGCGGGCGACCGCCGGGACCGCAACCTGGTGCTGCGGATCGAGCGGGTCGAGCCGGACGGCGGCACGCCCGCACCTGCGGCCGGGCCGGCGCCGTCGGCGGCACGCCGCACCACGGCCTCCGGCGCGGCGGCTCCCACGGCCTCGGGCGTACGGACGACCGCAGGCGGCTCGGCCCGCCCCACCACCTCGACGGCCTCCACCTCGACGGCCTCCACCTCGACGGCCTCCACCGCGGCGACCGCCTCCGCCGGCGTACCCGCCGTACCCGGCCTGCCCGGCCGTCAGCCCGCGCCGTACCGGCCGTCCCGGGGCGTCTGAGCGCGTGCCCGTCACGGCGGCCCGCACTGCGCCAGCCGTTCCTTCACCCGCTCCACCTGCCGGGTCATCCGCCCCTGCTCGGCGGCGAGTTCGAGGGCGTGCTCCCAGTGGGCGCGGGCCTCGGCGGTCCGGCCCCGGTCGTACAGCACCTGCCCCATGACGTCCGCGAAGTCGAACTCGGCATGGGCCTGGTTGCCCTGGGCGCGGCCGAGTTCCAGGGCGCGGTGGATCTGCTCGACCGCCTCCTCGGAGCGGCCGAGCGCGCTCAGCACCTGGGCGTGGGTCTTGGTCGAGATCACCAGGTACGGGTCGGACTCGCGGCCGGCCAGCAGGGCGAGCGATTCGGTGATCGGTGCGAGGCCCTCCGCGGCCCGGTCGGCCCGCAGCAGGGCGTCGGCGAGGTTGTTGAGCGCCTGGGAGAGCGTCCGGTCGTCGCCGCCGGCCCGGGCCTCGGTGACCGTCTCGACGATTCCGGGGAGGGCCTTCACCGGGTCGCCGTAGTCGTCCAGGAAGCTGTTGCGCATGCTCAGGTAGCGGTGCCGCAGGACGGGCCGGCTCTCCGGGTCGGCGACGGCGACGGCGCGCGCGGACTGCTCCAGCGCCTCGGCCCGTCGGCCCAGCCAGCCCAGTGACAGGCTGTGGTTGGAGTACAGGTGCGGCCAGTCGGCGGCGGTCCCCGCGGCCTCGGCGGCGCGCAGCGCCGTCCGGGCGGAGTCCTCCCAGGCGCGGAACAGGCCGGCGTCCAGGTAGAGGTACCCGGCGTTCTCGACCATCCGGCAGGCGTACTCGGGCCGCCCCCACCGGCCGGCCAGGGCGATCAGGCCGCGGACGGCGGGCTCCTCGCCCCGGAACCAGTCGAGCGCCTCCGCCGAGCTCGCGAACTCCGGCGCGCCGCCCGGGGGGTGTGCGGACGGGCGGTGGTGCCGGGCGTCCGGCCGGGCCAGCACGAGGCCGGCCGCCGTCGCGGCGAGGTAGTGGTCGAACAGCCGGGCCAGCGCCGCGTCCCGGGTGGCGGCCGGCAGCTCCTCGGCGGCCTGCCGGGCGTACAGCCGGACCAGGTCGTGGCGCTCGAACCGGCCGGGAACGGTCTCCGCCACCAGGTGCGCCCGGTGCAGCAGTTCCAGGGCGGCGGCCGCCGCCCGCAGGCCGGTGCCCGCGAGCGCGGCGGCGGCCCGGGTGTCGACCTGCTGGCCGGGGTGGATGCCGAGCAGCCGGAACAGACCGGCGGCCGGGCCGGGCAGGCTGCGGACCGTCAGTTCCAGGGCCGCCGCCACGCTCAGCGCGCCCTGGGTGGCCAGCGCGGCCAGTCGGGAGCGCTCGTCGGCCAGTTCCCCGGCCAGGGTCGCCACCCGCCAGTGCGGGCGGGTGGCCAGCCGCGAACCGGCGATCCGCAGCGCCAGCGGCAGCCCCTCGCACAGCTCCACGACCCGCCGCGCCGCCTCCGGCTCGGCCGCCAGCCGGGGCCGTCCGGTGACCTCGGCGAGCACGTCGAAGGCGTCCCCGGCCGGGAGCGAGGCCAGCGGCAGCGCGCGGGCGTCCGCCTCGACGACCAGCTCGGTCAGCCGGTGCCGACTGGTCACCACGACCGCGCAGCCGGGCTCGACCGGCAGCAGCGGGCGGACCTGCCCGGCGTCGCGGGCGTTCTCCAGCACGATCAGCACCCGGCGCCCGGCCAGCAGTCTCCGGCAGGCCGCCGCGGCCTCCTCCGGGGTGGACGGCACGGCGCTCTCGTCGGCGCCGAGCGCCCGCAGCAGCTCGGCCAGGGCCTCCTCGGGGCGCAGCGGTTCGGTCTCGTCGAAGCCCCGCAGGTTGACGGCGACCCGCCCGTCCGGGAAGGCCGGTCCGAGCCGGTGCGACCAGCTCAGCACCAGGGCGGTCTTGCCGACCCCGGCCGGGCCGGTGACCAGCAGGACCGGGCCGTTGCCGCCGTACCCGGGCCGGTGCGTTCGCCGGGAGCTCGCGCACTGCTCGTCCAGCCAGGCCAGTTCGCCCGCCCGGCCGACGAAGCGGCGGGGAGCGTGCGGCAGTCGGGCGGGGGCGGGCGCGGGTCGTTCTTCCGCAGCAGCAGCAGCAGCGGACCGGACCTGAGCCGCGGCCTCGCGCAGTGCCGGCCCCGGGTCGATTCCGGCCTCCTCGGCGAGCCTGCCGCGCGCCTCCTCGTACACAGCGAGGGCCTCGGCGCTCCGGCCCTCCTGGTGGAGGCAGAGCACGGTGAGGCGGACGAGTGATTCGCGCAGCGGGTGCTCGGGGAGTACGGCGGTGAGCTGTGACGTCACCGACCGGCCCCGGCCGGTGCGCAGCTCGTGCCCGGCGAGTTGCTCCAGCGCCTCGACCCGCAGGGTCTCCAGCCGTCCGGCGGCGGCTTCGCGCAGCGCGGCCGAGCCGCAGTCCGCCAGGGTCGGCCCGCGCCAGAGCGCGAGCGCCTCGCGCAGCAGCGGGACCGCGGCCTCCTCCCCGTCCGCGGTGCCGACGCGGTCGAGCAGGTGCTCCAGTCGGTGGGTGTCGATCAGCTCCGGGTTGGCGTGCAGGACGTAGCCGGGTGCGCGGGTCTCCAGCCGGAGCCCGCCGTCCAGCAGGGTGCGCAGCCGGGCGATGTGGCCCTGGAGCGCGGCCCGGGCGGTGGACGGCGGGGCGTGCTCCCAGGTGAGGTCGACCAGCCGCTCGACCGGGACGACCCGGTTGGCCTCCAGCGCCAGCGCGGCCAGCACGGCCCGCCGCCGGGACCCCCCGACGTGCACGGGCACGCCCCGGTCGCTCCGCAGTTCCAACGGTCCCAGCAGGAGAATCCGCATGCCGCACCCGTGTTCCCAGTCCGTCCCCGGCCCCCGGCTGCACCTTAGCCGGATCGCCCCTCGTCCCTCGTCCCTCGCCCCACCCGACCGGGGCCGGGGACCGCCGGGCCGAGGTGGTGGGAGGCGACACCCCCTACCAACCGGCCGGCCCCGCTGATCGGTTGCCTCCCGCTCACGGGAACTTCGGCGGCCGGTCCGTCAGTCGGCGGTCCCGACGGGCTGGGGCGCTCCGGAGCCCGGCCCGTGCAGGCCGTGCAGTCCGCGCAGGCCGCGCAGGCCGCGCAGCGCGCGCAGGACCGTGGCCCCGGCGATCAGCTCGGCGGCCGTGATCGAGTAGACCGAGCCGCGCTCGAACACGGCCGCGTGGTACGGGACCGGATCCGTCGGCATCATCGTGAGCAGGACGACGGCGCACACCAGCCCGACCGCGCCGCACCCGAGGACCGCCCAACCCGGCCACCGGGCCCGGCCGCTGCGCACCAGGTGCCCGCCCACCACCACCGCCAGCAGGTTGCCGCCGATGATCGCCATGCCCGCACCCAGGCCGTGCCAGGCCATCGACCCGTCCCGGTCCGCCTCCGGCGAACCGTGCACCAGGCCGACCAGGACGATCCCCACCCCGTGGACCACGGCCAGGACCAGGTACGCCCAGCGCAACCACCCCGGCAGCAGGTGCTGCAGGACCAGGGCCGCGGCGACGAACAGCAGACCCTGCGCGATGAACCCGGCGTTCATCACCGCGTTCAGCGGCGAGCAGATCGTCCGGCCCTGCAACACCCCGCCGCAGGAGGGCACACCCAGATCGCTGATGAAGTTGTGCGCGTAGTCGTAGACCGGGTCCCGCCAGGCGGAGGCCGCCATGGCCTCGGCGACCACGTACTGGACGGCCGCGACCACGAGCGCCACCGCACCCGACTTCCACGCGACCGCCCTGACCTCGTCGTCGATCGCCATCCTCAAGAGCCTTCCGTGTCGGGCCCGACGGAGTTCAAGGAGCCGGGACCACGATCCTGGCGCACGGAGCGGCAGTTGCCGCGACGACACCCACGCGCCGGGTCCCCGACCTCCCTCACGTCCCGACTTTCCCGATTCCCGGTGGCGGCGCCTGCCGCGCGATTGACTGGGGGGACGGGCGAGACGCCGATCGGACGTGCGGCCGCCACGGAACCGCAGGGCGATGGTGAAGGAGAGGTGGCAGCGATGGCCGTGCAGGAACGCCCCGTCGTCGTGACCGGGTCGGGCAGCGTGCGGGGCGTCGTGGAGGGTGGCGTGGCCGCGTTCCGGGGCATTCCGTACGCGGCCTCCCCGGTGGGGGAGCGGCGCTTCGCCGCGCCCGGACCGCACCCGGGCTGGCCGGGCGTCCGGGACGCCGCCCGTCCGGGGCCGGCCGTGCCCCAGGGGCCGTCCCGGCTCGAAGCGGTGATGGGGTGGCGCGCCCCCGACTGGGACGAGGACGGCTGCCTCACCCTCAACGTGTGGTCGCCGGAGCCGCCGGGTCCGTCCGGCCCTCCCGCCGAGGGGTCCGCCCCGGGCGGCCGCCCGGTCCTGGTCTGGTTCCACGGCGGCGGGTTCAGCAGCGGATCCGGCGGCTGGGACTGGTACGACGGCCGGCACCTCGCCGCCGCCGGAGGCCTCGTCGTCGTCACCGCCAACTACCGCCTCGGACCGCTCGGTTACCTCCACCTCCCGGAGCTCGGCAGCGACAACCTCGGGGTGCGCGACCAGGCCGCCGCCCTCGCCTGGGTGCGGCACAACATCGCCGGCTTCGGCGGGGACCCGGAACTGCTCACCGTCGGCGGCCAGTCCGCCGGCGCCTACTCCGCCCTCCACCTCGCCCTCGCACCGCAGACCGGCCCGTGGATCGCACGGGTCGTCACCCAGAGCGGCCCGTTCGGCCTCCCCCCGCAGGACCCCGGCGAAGCCGCCGACCACGCCCGCCGCTTCCTCGGGATCCTCGGCCTGGACCGCCGCCCCGACCCGCTGGCCGCGCTGCGCGCCGTCCCGCCCGGGCAGCTGCTCACCGCCTACGGGCAACTCGCCCGGGACGTCGCCCGCCCGGGCAAGGTTGCTCCGCCGATGTACCCCGTCCTCGGCGGCTACGGCCTGCCGGTGACCTGGCAGCAGGCCCTGGCCGACGGCCGCCTGGACGGCAAGCAGCTGCTGACCGGCACCACCCGGGACGAGATGACGGCGTTCTACGCCTTCGACCCGGCCGTCCGCACCGCCACCGCCGAGCGGGCCCGCGCGATCGCGGCGACCCTGGCGGAGGACGGCGCCGAACGTTACGACCGCACGGCCGCCACCGTTCCACGGACGCCGGGCGACATCCTCACCGAGGTCGCCACCGGACTCCAGTTCCGTGACCGGACCCTCGCCATCGCCGACCACCACGCCGCGGCCGGCCACCCCACCTACGTCTACCGCTTCGACCGCACCCCGACCCCGGACCCGGCCCGCCTGGGCGCCACCCACTGCGCCGAACTCCCCTACCTCTTCACCACCTTCGACGCCTACCCCGACAGCTCCATGCTCGGCGACGCCACCCCCGCCGCCCGCACCCTCGGCCACGCCTTCTCCCACGCCGTGGCCACCTTCGCCGCCACCGGGCGTCCCCCCGCCGAGCACTGGCCCCCGTACGCCCCCGCCGACCCGACCACCGTCCGGCACTTCGGCTGATCCCGGGCCCCTCGAAGGCGCAGGCGAAGGGGGGCTTGAATCTCCCGTCGGGGGAGACGCCAGGCAAGGGGAATGGACGGCGACACGCCTCACTCGATCGGCGAGCCGGTTCGGCGGGCCAGTCTCACGGTCAAGGCCATTCGATTCCACTCCGATCGCGAAATCGTGACGCCGACGGCCCTCAAAGGCGTCGCCTCCGGCAAGCCCTCGGCCGAGGTGGGCTATTGGACCGCGGTGCATGCGTGCGGGCGGAGCGTGGCGCCCCGCGCCCTTGAGGCCCTCACCGGCGGGGCCTTCGCCACCTTCGGGAACGGCGGGCTGGCGCAGCTGGAACTCCTGCATCAGGTGGACAACTCCGTCTCGTGCCGGGTCGCACAGAAGAGCCGGTACGCATTCGACCGCATCCTGCTCGCGGCACCGCCCGCCTTCCCCCCTCGACGGCCATCTGCACATCCGGCGCAGGGACGGCTGTGACCCACCCGCTTTCCACGGATCGGCGCACCTCGCGTCCCTCCCGGAACCGATCCGCAGGCCTTGAGCATTACCGGCCGACAGGGCGTCACGAGGTCGAGAGCCCGCGCTCCTTCGGCGCACGGCCCTGGCCCCCGCCGCCACCGTGACGGCGCGCAGAGATGCCGGTTCCCGCATGCCGCTCGACAGCTGATGTCACAACAACCACTAACTCGCTGTCTCCATTCGTCAGCGACCACCCGGTCACGAGGGAGCGACAGGTGCGGTTCCGGGACGGCGGTGCATTCGATCCTCGCGGACGCTGAGGTCAGTGCTCGGGCGCCCGAACACCGAGTGGACCCAGAGCCGTCGAGCCGCCCGGAAAGGCAGCCGTTGGCGCGCAGGGCGAGCCTGGGGGCGGACCCGGGGGCTCAGCGGAGGGTGCGAATCATGACAGCGTAGAGCGGAGCGCCCTCGAACGGTCGGTGCTCGCCGACCTTCTCGTACGACCACCGCTCGTACATGTCCTGGACCCGGGGGTGGGCGACGTCGACGTAGAGCACAGCCAGCGCTTCGGCGCGTTGGGACGGCAGTGCCTCGTGGGCCTGCCCGGCGATGCCCACCGCCGGCCTGGTCGCGATAGGCATCGGCGTGGACGTCGATGAGCAGTTGGGCGTGGTCGGCGGAAGTCGGTCGGCCCCATAGCGGCGAAGCACTGTCGTCATGGGGATTCCCTGGGTCGTTTCCTCGCGCCACTACCCGTCGACGCGAGGAAACAGTCTCCGGAGGTTTCGATCAGGGCGTGGTGGGGCCAGGGGCGAAGTACTCGTGGAGCATCTCGGTGGTCCAGGAGGGCTGGTGGGTGTCGCCGCGGGGGCCGAACTCGTCGAACCAGGGCTTGACCTCGAGGATCGGCGTGCCGTCGACGGCGTCCAGGTCCTCCACGTGCAGGTCCAGGCCGTCGACCTTGAGGAGGCGGCAGCGGGAGGAGCCGAGCCAGTTGACGCGCCGCATGTTCCGGTGGCCGAAGACGCCGACCTCGGGCCACTGCGGGTTGTCGCGTGGGCGGCGGGCGCCGAAGTTCAGGTCGGTCGGGTCGGTGAGGTGGAAGCGGAAGATGACGTCGAGGTGGGAGAACGCCTCCAGCCCCTTCGTGGCCTCCGGTGGGAAGCGGTCGCCGTCGAGCCGGATGACGGCGCGGGTACCTCCCCAGTAGTCGTCGGTGGGCTCGGTGCGGCCCCCTACCACGTACCCGAGTGCCTCCACGGTGAAGACTTCGGTCACTGTGTTTCCCCTCCTGTGAACGGACCGCGCCAGGTCAGTGGATCAGGCTACAAGGGCCTGTCGGGCCCGTTCGGACAGAGCGGCAGCGCCGGGTACCCCGCGGGCCTGGTAGCGCCGCAAGGTGGTGCGCATGGCCTTGATGGAGTCGGTGTTGCGGGCGGAGGTGATGCCGTCCATCAGGTCGAGCGCGGCGCCCCAGGCGGATACGGCCTCGTCCATTCGGCCTTGTTTGTCGAGGGTGCCCGCCAGCTCATCCGTGGTGAGTGCGTGGATGCGCCGAAACTGGTCGGGGTCGCGGCCTGCGAGCGCATTGCGGCGGTGCTTCTCCGCGTTCTTGTGGTCGCCGAGCTCTGCGAGCGTTTTGCCGGTGTGGGAGCTGATGGTGGCGCCTGCCGGCCCGGCCGCCAGAGCGTAGTCGGCAACCGGGTCGTCGGTACGGGCCAGGGCGTCTTCGGCGGAGAGCAGGGCGGCTGCGGCCTTTTCGCCCTGGCGGGTGGCCCCGTAGGCGCGGGCGCTGGTGATGAGCAGCAGTGCCCGGGTCTGAGGGTCGATGCGGCCGGCCGACCGGCGGAGGGCCTCCTCGGCGAGGTCGACGCAGTGCTGAGGCTGTTTCAGGTTGAGTGCCTGGTGGGCGAGGGCTCGCATCATCCACGCGCCGTGACCGTGGAAGTCGGCCACGCACGCGAGCTGGTAGCCGAGGAGGTAGTAGCGCTGAGCGGCGCCCTCCTGGTTGAGGTCATGGTGCTTCCATGCGAGCAGGTAAGCCAGTTCGGCGACGGCGTTGAAGGCGTCGAGGCGTACGGCCGGGTCACTGTAGCGGCCGCTGAGCATGGGCGCGGCGGCGTCGGTGAGGTAGAAGGTGGCGGAAGACAGCCCGTGGCCACCTCCCAGCTGTTCGTCGGCGGCCCTGAATGCCTGGACGGTGTTCCGGACGGCTGCCACTTCGGCCTTTCCCACCCGGGCGCCGGGCTGGCGGGCACGCAGCGTACGGGCGACGGCTTCGTGGTCGTAGCTCAGCGGCAGAGCGACGGCTGAGGAGACGTAGACGGCCCGTTGAAGAAAGTCGCGGCGGCTGATGTCCATCATGGCCCTTCCCAAGTCAGCGGTAGCGGCGACCGGGTCGGTGGCCAGTGTCGGCAGCTCCTGCGGTTGAGCATCGCCGTACCCGATCTCGTCCAGTGTGACCAAACGCCCGACGATCTTGCTCAGTGCCTGTGCCAGGTATTCGGGGTTGCGCCCCCTCGGGCGCCGTTGGCCACCACACCACAGCGACACGGTCGCCTTGCTCGTGCGGGTATCAAGGTCACCGTTGAGCGCGGCTTGCTCGCGGTGGGCGCGGGCCACGACCTCCAGCTTCAATCCGTAGCTGCTGATGAAGTGCTGAAGAGCAGTGCTGGATGTCGTCATGAGTCACATCCCGGTCTTGGCTGTTAACCCTGTAAACCACTTTCCGTGGTGACGAGTGTACCGAGAGCCACTGCTTCGGTGTTGAACTGATTGTGCGCCTCGACGCAGCCGAACGTACCGTCAACCTGCGGAACTGGCAGGAGCCTTGGATGGTCGCGCTGCTGCGAATCCGATTCCGGTCGAGTCGAGGTGCCTTGGCAGAGGCAGCCGTACGGGCTGCCTCCACTATTGCCCTGGTCCTCTGGAAGTGAGGCGCCCCAATGAAGCCGACATCACGAACCACCACGGTGACGTTCCCCGCCGAACTGGCTCGGATCGGCGTCGTTCGCCGCTGGGTGGGGGCGCAGCTGCCGGAGCTCGGCCTGCGCCTGGACGATCCGTTGGTGGACGACGTCCAGTTGGTGATGTCCGAGATCGCGGCCAACGCCGTGGTGCACGGCTGCGACGGGGGCCGGTCGGACGTGGAGCTGACTGCCGCTCTGCGCCTCTCCCCGACCGGGGTGCTGCGGATGTCCGTCGCCGACCCCGGGCCCGGTAGGCCCGAGTCCCGGAAGGCGGGGGAGGGCGCCACCAGCGGCAGGGGTCTGCTGCTGGTGGCCGGGGTGGTCGACCGGTTCGGCGTCGATGAGGGGCCGGACGGCAAGGTGGTGTGGGCCGAACTCGACCTGCCCGAGGCGGCGCGGCCCGTCCCCGCATCGGTCGCGGGTAGGCAGGTCGAGTCGCAGGTCGTGGTGCTGTGCACCGGCGCCGCCGTGCGGGTTGGGCGGCCCCGGTCCGCCGTCGGTGTGCGGCCCGGTCAGCAGCCTGAGCTCGACCGGATACCGGCGGCGTAACCACCCCACCCGCCCATCGACTTCGTACCGGAGGACTGCGCCGTGAGCGTCGGACCGCGCACCAGAACGCTGACCAGGATCACCAGTGAGGGCCGCAGGCACGAGGTCGCGGCCGCCTACGCGGCCCTGACCCAGGTCTGCACCGACACCGGCGACAACCCCTCCCAGGCCGAGCTGGTCGGCGAACACCCGCACCACGCCTGGTGGTTGCCCGCCTCCAGGGCGCTCGCCCTCGTGCATGCCGACGCGGACGAGGCAGGGGCCCTGCTGCGCGGTGCCCGGCTGCTCCACGAGCACCGGGTGGCCGCCGTGGCCCCGGACTACGACCAGGTCCGGATCGCCCACGGACGCGCGGTCACCTTCTGGCGCAGCCCCGGGCACCCGCTGCGCGACGTCGCCGCGAGCGCGCGGCTCACCGCGGCCGTGCACCGGATCCGGCCCGGCGCGGCCCTGTGGCTGGAGGACCACGACCCGTTTGAGGGGCTGCTGGACGGCCTGGACGACGTCGCGCTGGACGACGCGAGCCAGTGGTTCCTGCGCGAACGCGCCGCCGAGCTGCGCGAGGAGTGGGAGCGCGCCGAATGGCCGACGCCGTCCACGGTCATCCTCGGCGCACGCGCCATCGCCCCCTGCTACGGCGACGGTTCCCACCCCCGGCTGTTCCCGCAGTACCCGTTGCGGTACGGACACCGGGAGTGGGACCTCGTCGCCGCCCGCTGGCACACCGAGTTGCTGCGCGGCCACCGCGACGACCTCCACGCGTACACCGCGGCCTACACCGCCTACAGTCGCGCAGCCCTTGCCCCGCCCTACGGCCAGATCGGGGCCTGGCCGGACTACCAGACCGTGCGGGACGTCGTCGTGCTCACCGCCGTGACGGACACCGTGCGGCGCGCCCACCTCGACACGCATCTGCGCAGGCAGGCCGCCCACCAGGTGGCCTGCCTGCGCGGCGCCCACCGGCCTCCCTGGACCTGGGGGAGGCGATGACCTTCCAGCCCGGCTCCGCCCGCTCAGCCCTTCGGCCCGCGCGGCTCCGTCGGCGGACCGTCACTGAACGAGAGAAGCAACCATGATCTTCACCCTGTCGGACGGCACCCGGGCCGAACTCCTCCTGCCACCGGCCGCCGACCTGCTCACTCAGGACCCGGGCACCATCCCCGTCCCGGAACGGCTGATCACCGACGGCTGGCTCACCCCCGTGACCGCCCAGCTCCTCCACCTCCTCGACCACGCCGACCCCCACGCCCTCGCCACCGCCTCCCACACCGTCCCCGGCCACACCCAGCTGCTCCTCGCCCACGCCCACCAGGACCAGCCCGCCCTCCACCTGTGCCTGCCCGACGGCACCCCCACCCCGCCCCGGGCCGCCGACCACACCGTCCTCCTGTTCCCCCTCGCGGGAATCCTGGACCTGGCCCTGTCCCGCCACCAGGACGACGCCGACCAGCGCCGGCCCCAGTACCTGCGCAGCCTCAACCCCGGCCAGCTCTGCGCCATCCACAGCGGTGCCACCACCGAACTGACCGCCCCCGCCCACAGCGTCCAGCTCGTCCTCACCCACCACCCCCTCGCCGCCCCCGACTCCCGACCGCTCACCCCCGCCGAGTACCAGGTCGCCGTGAAGGAGGCCCGTACCCGCCTCTCCCGGCCCGAGCCCCACGACTGCCGCAGGCCCGGCACCAGCCTCCAGGACATCCCCTACCTGCACCACGCCACCCTGGCGCAGCTCCACGCCCAGCAGGACGCCCTCCACCACCTCGCCGTCCACAAGAGCACCCTGTCCTACCTGACCACCACCGCCGTCCTCGACTACGAGCGCTTCGAGGCCAGCCGCACCACCCTGCTCCTGGACCGCATCGTCCTGGCCCTGGACACCTGGCGCGGCTTCGAGATCCGCCTCAACACCAACCCCCGACCCGCCAACCAGCGCCTTCCGCACACCCACGGCTACGCCTTCGGCGCCCGCGTCCTCACCGGCGGCTACCTCCACACCGTCTCCACCCGCACCGACGGCCGCGACACCGGCCCCTTCACCGCCGACCAGCTGCGCCCGGCCGTCACCACCACCGAACTGCCCGGAAGCTCCTACACGCTGGGCACCACCCTCGCGCACCAGGCCCTCATGCGCCCCGACACCACCACCCTGATGCTCCGCGGCCCCTACACGGCCACCGCCCACGCCGCCACCGACCTCGTCCCACCCGTCGATTCGTGGCCCCGGCCTGCCGACGGCGCCCCGCCCGTGCACTCGCGCCCCATGACCGACGCCGAACACCACGCCCTGTACCAGGCCCTCGCGGCGGACGGAGTCATCGAGCCCCTGCCGCGCGGCAACCGGTGAGCAGCAGCCGTGCCCGACGGCGCCCTTCCCGGCTTGGCAAGCTGGGGCACCACCAACGCCACCCGAGGCAAGGAGCCACCCGTGCATGCCGTCCTGACGACCGATCACCCCGCCTGGCAGCGCAACGCCACCACCGGCCACTGGTACCGGCCCCTGCGCACCGCCGGCGGCCGGTGGCTGGCCACGCTCACCCCGGCAGGCCTCGGCCTGGCCCGCGCGGGCGGTGCGGAGGACCACGAGCCCGCCGTCGTGACCACCGACCCGGGCGACCTGCCCGACGCCGTGCCGACCGCCCTGCGCACCGGCGTGCACGCCCTCGGGCCGAGCGTGCGCGTGGCCAACCCCTGGCTGTGGGACGCGATCACCACCGCGATCCTGCGCCAGGTCGTCCGCGCCGACCAGGCCCGCAAGCTCTACCGCACCTGGTGCGCCGTCCACGGCACCGAGCTGCCCGCCCACGGCTACACCCACCACACGGCACCCGGGCCCGACGCGGTGCTCACCCTCACCGACGAGCAGTTCGCCGCCGTCGGCACGACCTTCCACCGCACCGCGCTGCGCGCGGCCGCCACCGCCTACCTCGAACACCGCTCCCGCTGGGAGCAGTTGGACGCCGCAGCCCTGGTCGCCGCACTCGTGAACGTGCCGAGGATCGGCCCCTGGACGGCAGCCGCGGCCGCCGCGGACTTCACCGGCGACTTCTCGGTCTACCCGCACGCCGATCTCGCGGTCCGCACCTGGGCCGCCCGCATCGCCCCCGACCACCCCTGGCCCGCCGCCGACAAGCCGAAGAAGACCGAGGCCCTGTTCGGCGCGCACTGGCACCACCTGGCCGGCCACGACCCGCGCCACCTCCACACCCTGACCCTGTCGACACTCACCTGGGGGGCCCATGCCCGCACCGACCAGCTCGAAGGATCGGACCGGCACCACCCGTGACCCGGTCGCCGGTGCCGACCCGCACCGGATCCTCGACTGCCTGTTCGTCAACGCCCCGCTGCGCGACTACGACCTGCGCCCGCGCGTCAACGACTACACCCTGCCCGTCCTCGGCATGGGCTACCTCGCCACCCACGCCGCCCAGCACGGCTTCAACGTCGGCATCCTGGACGCCGAGGCCCACGGACTCGGCGTCCAGGACACCACCGACCTCATCAACGAACTGAGGCCGCGCTGGGTGGGCTTCAACCTCCTCGCCCCGACCTACGACCTCACGGCGAGGATCGCGGCCGGGCTCGACCCGGTGATCTCCCTGATGGCCGGCGGCCACCACGCCAAGGCCGACCCGCAACGTGTGCTCGCCGATCCGCGGTTCGCGCGGCTGGATGCCCTGCTGGTCGGCGAGGGCGAGACCCGGGTCACCGCGCTCCTCGGCGACGTCCACCGCCGCCGGGAGCTGCCGAAGGTGATGTGGCGCGACCGCCTCCTCGGCACCACCGCCACCGGCATCCCACGGAACGGTGACACCGCCCGCTGGCTCGCCCCCGACATCAACTCGCTCCTCCTCGACCGCCGCTACCTCACCCAGGACCCGTTCCAGGCCGACGACGGTCGCTGGGAGGCCAACCTCGTCTGCTCGCGCGGCTGCCCCTACGAGTGCGGCTTCTGCGGCGCGGCCGCTTCCATGAACCCCGAGGTCAGCATCCGTACCCGTACCCCCGAGAACATCATCGCCGAGATGCACCAGCTCCACGACCTGTACGGCTGCACCGCGTTCAGGGCCGTCGACGACCTGTTCCTCGGCGCGCGCCGCATCATCCACCCCGCCCTGGAGGCCTTCGCCGCCGAACGCATCGGTGAGAAGTACGTCTGGGACGCCACCGGGCGGATCAACGTCCTCGACCGCGAGGACGACACCGTCCTGGAACAGCTGCGCGCCAACGGACTGCGCGAGGTCGCGCTCGGCATCGAGTCCGGCTCCCCGCGGATCCTGCGGGCGATGGACAAGCGGATCACGCCCGAGATGACCCTCGACATCACCCGTCGACTCCTGGAACGCGGCGTCGGCGTCAAGGGCTACTTCATCCTCGGCTACCCCGGCGAGACCCGGGACGACGCGCTCGCCACCCTCGCCCACATCCGCGAACTCTGGGCCCTCTCGGACCGCTCGGAGGGCACCTTCCGGGCCTCCGCCTTCACCTTCCGTCCCTACCCCGGCAGCCCCGTCTTCCAGCGCCTCGTCCAGCAGGGCCACGACCCCGAGGCCCTGCAGACCTACCAGGACATCGACCTCACCGACCATGGCGCCGACGAGGCGATGCGCGGCCGTGACGAGTTCAACTTCGGCACCGGCCAGCAGTTCGGCGACGTCCCCCTCGCCCAGCTCCACGGCTGGCTCGCCGACATCTCCCGCGAACAGCACCACCGCACCACCAGCACCCGTCAGGAGGTCAGGACATGAGCGGCCTGCTGATCAGCGTCGACGGGCCCAGCGGACTGGGCAAGTCCACCGCCGTCGCCGCCACCGCCCGCGCTCTCGCCGCGTCCGGACACACCGTCCACACCGCCACCGGCCCCTCGACCACCCCCTACGGCACCGCAGTACGCCAGGCCGCCGCGACGATGCGCGGCCGCGCCCTCGCCCTGGCCGTCGCCGCCGACCGCCTCCACCAACTCGACACCGACATCCGCCCCCACCGCGCCGCCGGCACCACCGTACTGATGGACCGCTGGATGGCCTCCACCCTCGTCCTCCAGCGTGCCGACGGCGTCGACGTCGACTTCCTCCTCACCATCAACCAGGGCGCCGACGTCCCCGACCTCGCGGTCATCCTCACCGCCGACCCGGACACCGTGCAGCGCCGCCTGGCCGTCAGAGGCACCCGGCACCGCTTCGAGCTCGACTCCGCCGCCACCGCCCGCGAACTCCGGCTCTACACCGAGGCCGTCCCGATCCTGAACCGCCTCGGCTACCGGCTCCACACCATCGACACCACCCACCTCACCGCCGAGCAGACCGCACAGGCCATCCTGGGAGCAGTCCCGGACCGAGCGATCAACACCAAAACTCCGCAGGGAAGTTAGAGAGAGCATGAGTAGCAGCACAACCACCCCGCCGCCGGTGGTCGACGTCCACGTGATCGCCCGCACCCCCGACGGCAAGATCCTGCTGTCCCAACGAGGCGGCCCCTACGGCTACGGCCAGTGGCACGCCCCCAGTGGCAAGCTCGACCCCGGCGAGAAGCCGGCCCACGGCGCCGCCCGCGAACTCGACGAGGAGACCGGCCTCCTGGTCGACCCGGACCACCTCCGCCTCGCCTACACCGTCCTGCACCACCAGGACCCCACCACGCTGCGCCTCGGCCTGTTCTTCGTCGCCACCGAGTGGGAGGGCGAGCCCGTCAACCGCGAACCCGAGAAGTGCCTCGATCTGCGCTTCTTCGCCGAGGACGCCCTGCCCGAGGAACTGATCCCCTACCCGGCCGCCGGTATCCACGGAGCCCTCACCGACCCCGGCGGCCTGGCGCACCACAACTGGCCTGCCGCGTAGAGGCGGGGGAGGCCTGGTGCATCCCGGCCTCCCCCGGAGGACCCCGATGTGACGTGGTGCCGGACAGGGGGCGCACTGGTCGACGACTGCGATCGGCGGGACGCGTCGATCGCGGGGCACCGGATCACGCCGTGCTAGACCAGGGGTGGTAGTCGCTGCTGCGAGTGCATCGGCGCGTGCCTGGAGCGTGAGGGAGACGGCGAATGCGCTCACCACGGCCGGCGGAACAGGAGGACATCATCCTCGGCGTTCCTCCGACGAGTGGTCAGAGGACCTGGGACCGGCTCGCTGAGGAGGATGCCGCAGCGGCCGGTCTCGCAGGCAACTGGCTGGCGGGCGCCAGGGCTGATGGCGAGGCCGCAGTGCAACAAGAAGCCTCGATGGCCAACTTTGCCCCACAGCCGGACGAGTTGCCGCTGTGGGACCAGTACAGCATCAGTTCCTCGGAACCGGTCAAGACGACGGACCAGGCCGGACTGCCTGACCTCAAGGCGCAGCTCCGAGAGGTGGTCGAAGCCTGGACGGAGATCGTGCCCGAGGGCAGCCGTTCGGTCGACGATCTGAGGGCGGCCCTGGAAGCCGATGTCGAGGCACTTCAAGTCCGATGGCGGCACATCACCACGACTCCGGCCGCACCCGAAGCGGCGGTGGCGACGGGCGTAACAGGCTCCTCCACCGCTGGGCGTAGCGCCGAGGCCGTCAACGCGGCACTCCGCGCTGCCGATCGAAGCCACCCGGCCCTTCAAGGTCTGCGGGAATGGCGAGAGATCCGAATCGTGCGGGAAGCGGTCGCTCGACTGTGGCGGAACATCGCGACGAAGGCAGGCGAGTGGGCCCACCGGCTCCTCGCCGACCACCGTGTTTCCGAGTTCCTGCGCAACGCATCGATCCACGCCTGCGAGCGAATCGCCCAACTGGCCCATCAGGGAGCTGACCTGCTGCGCCGGAGGCAGGGGGCACTACCCACCGCCGCGACCCTGCTCGTCCTCGGCGAGACGGCGAGTGCCTACAGCACCTCTGCGCGGAGTCGGACCAGCCTTCCCACGGCCGTGGCACTGCTCTCCTCGGGCACCGCTCTGCAGTCCGCTCCCCGGAGCAGGTCGTCCTCCGGCACCATCGACGTTCCCGACCTTCGCAGGATGGGTGAAGCGTTGGAGCGCCCGAGCCCGATGACTGTGCAGGGTCGGCGCGTCTCGGCGGACGCGGCGAAGGCCAGGTCGGGCCGTCAGGCACAACGGCGGTCGGCTGCCGGCGTCGGGGAGCAGCCCGCACACCTGCGACCCGATGGAGTGGCCGTCCAGCAGGGGCGTCGTCCGAAGCAGAGGTGAGTCACGTCAGAGGTGCGCCCACTGTGTTCACCCGATCCGGTGAGTTTCACCACCCGACAGCCCGCGTCGATCCACAGGGCAGGGTGACCGCGTCCATCGAGCCGCCGCCCGTGGTTGCCTGACGTCGTACAGCGACCCGAGGAGGACCGAACTATGAACCCGAACTCCGCTACGGCGGAACGCGTCGAGCTGGCAGCCGCTGCCGTTCTGAGGAACACCGCCGTTGCCGCGCACGCGCTCGCCGACCTGGCCGTGCGTGACGACCGCTACGACCAACTGGCCGCCCTGGCCGCGGCCTCCTACGCCACCGAAGCAACGATCTACCTACCGTTGCCCGACAGCGTCCCCGGCGACCTCGGCCGAGCGGCGGACCACGACCTGGTCGGCCGGCTCACCGCCCTTGCCGACGCCCTGGACTCGCTCGCCCGAACCTCGGACGACGTCCAGCAGCTGCGGGACCGCCACACGGCCGCCCTCCACACCCGCGACGCGGCCACAGCGCTGCGCAACGCCCTGCCGGTCGACCAGGGGCCCGTCGGCTGATGGACGTCACCTGGGGCGACTTCATCACGCTCGCGGCATCCAGGCTCGAGTACGCCCTGGCGGCGCTCACCCTCGCCGACGCCGAGAGCCGCAGCACCCCGGGCCAGCACGCCGCCCGCAGCGGCGCGCTGGCGGACGTCTTCCAACTGCTCCACCGCAACACCGATCGCTTCGGCCCGCACGCCCCCGACCCGCTCGGTATCGCGGAGGGCGACGTCTCCCGACTGCACAGCAACATGGACATCCTCGGGCGCTTGCTGCGGGACGAGTCCTTCTACGCCTGGTCCGAGCCCGACCCCGCGGCCTCGCACCTGACCGACGCCGTACGTTTCCTCCGACTCGCGGGTGACCTGCTCGCCAGCCATCACGGTCCGGACGGCGAAGCCCGCAGCCCGTACGCCGCCTACCTGGACAGCGGTGGGGTTGCGCGGCACGTCATCGCGGAGACCGCCGAACTCGCCAGTGTTGCTGGGCGGGTGGCGGTACGGATCGGCCAGCTGTGCCCGCCCGATCGTCGGGTGGTCCGCAGCCACACCGTGGCCTACCGGCTCAGGGAACGCGCGGTGCTGATCGAGCAGGCGACCATCGGCATCCACCGCCAGCTCAGCTCGCCCCGCCCGTCCGTGCCGGCTCCCGGCCTTCTCCACCTTCCGGCTGCCGCGACCGTCCCGCCGTCCCCGGTCCGGCCGGGAGAACCGCAGGGGGAAGCGCTCCGGGCCGCCGGTGCGGGTCTGGAGTGGCTCGCCGCCCACGCGGCGCAGCAGGCGTCACGGAACCTACCGGACGCCACCGCCGCCGAGCTGTCGATCGCCTCCGACCACTCCGCGGTCGCGCACCTGCTCACCGCCCGTCTGATCGCTCACACCCGAGATCTGCTGAGCGCCGATCCCGTGGCCCGCGGTCTCCTCGACACGGCCGGAGGCGCCCTGCGCACAGCGGCTCAGGCCTGGCAACAGGCCGCGGCCGGCTGGAAGTCCGGCCTCGGGAGCGCACCGGCGACGGTGAACCCTCGCTTCGTACGGGAGGCCGAGTTCGCCGTGGTCCGGATCGGCCGCACTCTCTTCTCCTCCGGCTGGACCCCGCGTGACGGCGGTCGGCGCACCCCCAGGGCCGCGGACGAGATCATCCGGGCCCCGGCCGACACGTCGCACCTGCTGGCCGTCGTCCACGCTGTTCCCGCTGCGGGCCAGGTCCTCGCCGAGCACGTCCCCCGCATCGCGGAGGCGCTGGTCCGGCGCGGAGCCCTGCTCAGCTCCGACCCCGCCCACAACCCGAGAGGCAGCGCGCCCTCGGACCAGATCAAGGACGGCTGGACCAGGTGGTACCCGGCGTCGCCCGAGCAGATCCGCGAGGTCACCGAGGCGTACAACCGCGCCCGCCAGGCGTCCGCGGCCGCGCAGACCGCGACCGCCCGTGCGGCCGAGGCGGTCGGCCACCCGCTCGGACGGGCCGTTCTCGACGCCGATCGCCGGAACACGCTCGGCTTCACCGGCGACCCCTCCTACGACACCCGGCGTGTGCAGGCCGCCGCGGCGCGCGCCCGGAGCACGAGGGTGCCGGCGCGACCGCTGGAGCCGGCTCGGATGCCCGCGAACCGGGCGGCCGAGCTGGCGCGGGAGGTGGCCAGCGTGCAAGCGCACCGGAGGACCCGTTAGCCGTCGGGTCGGTTGTCGTCCTGAGTTGTGCACCAGGCGCTCGGTACGGTTCCGGGTAGCCGGTGCTCGATCCGGTGCTCGCCCTTGGTACAGCCCGAGAACGGGCCACCTGGTCCGCGCAGCGCCGCCATGCAGGGGCGGTAGTGGTCGCGGTACCAGGTGCTCGGACCGGTGTAACCGCAGACGGCGGGGTCGGTGAGTTCCTGCCAGGCCAGCCACAGCGCGTGCAGGGCGCCCACCGCGTCCCAGTGTTCGGTCCAGAGATGGCACCAGCGGGCCTCGGCCGAGGGCTCGCCGAGGCAGCCGGGGACCAGGACTCCCTCCACCCACTCGGCGAGCAGGCGCAGCTCCGCGTAGAGTTCCTCGCCTTCGAGGAGGAAGATGAACGGCGGGTAGCGCGGGTCGTTGTGCTCTTCCGGTGCTGTTTCCGGTTCCGCGCTGCCGGTGGCGAGTCGGCCCGTTGCCTCCGCCGCGCTGCGCGCGACGGCTTCCACCTTGACGCGCATCGCGGCCAGTTCCGCCTTGAGGTCCTCGACGTCCTCGGACATCGAGACCATGGTGGGGGTGTGCGTGCCCGAACTCGGGTGTTCAGCCACGGCGTTGTGCCTTCCGCTCCTCCCAGGCGAGATTGGCTCTCTTGGCGATGGCAGCCTCCTCGGTCTTCATGGCGGGGCCGAGGTGTGCCATGGCCTGCTCCTCGTACCAGGGCCGCAGGGCGATCTGGGCGACGGGCATGCCGGTGGCCAGCAGCAGGGCGGTGCCGCGCTTCATGGCGCGGATCTGGGCGGGTTCGAGGATCTGCTCGCGCTGTTCGCTGATCGAGGTGGAACCGCCGTCGCGGCTCCTGGTGTAGGAGCCGCGCGTCACTTCGTGGTTGCCGACCAGGGTGGCGATGTCGTTGACGAACCGGGGGTCGTCGAGGCCCACCCCGATGATCTTCTTCGTGCTGGCTCCCCAGAGGGCGTTCATGCCGGCCTCACCCCAGGCCCGCACGCCCTGGGCGTAGCTCTGGAAGATGCTGAGCGCGGTGATGCCGCGCGAGCCGAGGTGGCTGTAGAGGTCCGGAAGGTCGGCGATGGGACAGATGTTGGCGACCTCGTCGAGGACCGCGCGCATCGGCTCGGGCAGACGTCCGCCGTGGCGCTCGCCGGCCTCGGACGCCGTGGTGAACACGGCGTCGGTCAGGGCGGCGACGATGGCGGCGGCGGCCCCGGACTTCTTGCTGAGCAGGTACAGGGAGTCCCGGCTGAGCGCGAACTCCTCGGGTCGGAACCGCGGACGGTGCCGGTCCGGGAGCATCCAGGCGAGCACCTTCTCGTCGCGCAGCGCCGAGACCGCGGTACGGGCGTTCTGGTAGATGCCGGACTGCGTCTCCTCGGCGATGTTGATGGAACTGTCGACCTGCTCGGCCAGGACCTCCTCGTACCGGTAGAGGATCCGCAGGGGTGCCCGCTCCTTGGGGTCGGCCAGCCAACGGAGCACGTCCCGCACGGTGGCGCCGTCCCACCAGGCGGCGCGGAACATGCCGACCAGCAGGTCGCTGGCTCCCTGGGCCCAGAACGGGTCGGCGGTGTCGCTCTTGACCTGGGCGATGAAGTGCGAGGCGAGGCGCTCGGCGCGGTCGAGGGTCTCGGCCTCGGCGATGATGTCCCACCACCAGGCGCGTTCGACCTGGGCGATGCCCTGGGTGTCGAAGGTCCAGGCGTTGCCCGCCCGTCGGCGGGCGGCGAGCGTGGCGGCATAGACGTCGGGTTTGTTGCTGGTCACCAACAAGGAGGCCGGCGCCCCTTCGGCGACGGGGATCGCCAGCGTGCTCGACTTGCCCGCGCGAGGGGCCATCAGGGCGAGGTAGGTGTCCTCGTCGGAGCCCCGCAGTTCGACGCCGGTGGGGAGGTGGTCCCCGAGGAGCACGCCGCGATCGCGCGGGGCGACGTCGCGTGCTCTGACGTCCCGGAGGGAGGCGCGCAGCCGGGTGGCGGTACGGGCGGCCCGCCTGGGGGCGAGATCGCGCACCTGGTGCAGGGTGGCGAGGTGGGAGGCGTTGTGGAACCAGCGCAGGGCGGCCCACAGACCCCAGACGACCCCGGCGACGACGGCCAGGTCGAAGAACGCGGCGCCGATCCCGCTGGCCGTCGCGGAGTGCGGCCAGACGGAGTGCCAGTCGCGCGTCATCTCGAAGACCGTGTACGGGCTGAGCGGAGGGGCGTCGGCCTCTGCGAGAACAGCCCCGACCGCGGCTCCCGCCCAGGTGGACGCGGACAACACCATCGAGCCGCCGACGAGGACTCCGCCTGCGAGCCACATCCGGTCGTTCTCCGTCATCATGGGCGGGCACTCCCAGGCTCGTTCTCCACCGAATCGGTGTGGTACAGCCGGCGCTCGGTCGCGGTGAGCTCCATGGCGGCGGCGATGCCGGGCCGCGTGCCCAACTTGATCAGGTACTTTCCGCGGCCCGGGTGGATCTGGTCGGAGGTGTCGAGACCGCTGCTGGTGGCCGAGGCCCAGGACTCGATCATCATGCGTTCCTGTTCGGTGAGGGCCCGTCGCCCCGAGACCCGGCCGAGTTCCTCGCCGGTGGAGCCGCCGATCACCCAAGTGTCGCACCTGTCCATCAGCCCTCGTGCCTTCGCCCGGTCCTCCTCGGTCGGGAGGGACTCGGAGTCGAGGGTCGAGTGCGTCGCGTAGATGCTGACGTCCTCCGTGGTCCGGTTCAGGCGGCTGATGGCGTCCATCGCGTCGACCAGGCCGGGGCCCGCGCGCAGCGCCCGCCACATCTCGTCCATGGGGAGGACGAGTTTGCGGCGCAGCAGACCGAGACTTCGCGCGCTGTCGATGGAGGAGTAGGCGTAGGCCCAGCTGGCGATCATCCCGGCGGAGACGACGTCGTTGCCCCGGGCCCTGAGGGCACTGATGTCGACGGAGACGGCCGGTGCGTTCAGATCGATCGGCGACGTGGTGGGTCCGTCGAACATCCCCTTGAGCGGACCACCGACCAGGTTGTCCAGGCCGGCCACGATCGAGCGGGTCAGATCGAGGTACGTGTCGCCCTCGGCGGCGAGCTTGGCCCGTAGCACCTCCGGGGCCTGCCGGAGGACGGCGGTGACGTCCGGAACCACTGGATCGGCGCCCGGGACGGCGTCCGCGGCGAGTTGGACGGCGGTGGTCAGCGCCGAACGCTCGATCTCGTTCGCCTGGCGGCCGAGCCCCACCCGGGTTGCCAGCAGGGCCCCAAGGGTTTCCAGACGGCGGCCGGTGAGGACGTCGAGCAGGGCTTCGCGTTCGGCAGCGGGCAGACCGGGCAAGCGGTGCTTGAGCGGCCCGGAGTCCAAGGGGTTGATCCGTTCGGTACCGGTGCCGATCCGCAGGACACTGCCGCCGAGTTCGCGGACCAGTACGGCGTACTCGCCCTTGACGTCGGCCGGAACGCACATCATGTGGCCGTACGCGACGTACACCAGGCAGATCCGTTTGATCAGGGCGGACTTGCCGACACCGGGCTGCGCCATCACCCAGACACCCGGGTTGGTGGTGAGCCTGCCGGTCCAGCCGGACGGGTCGATGCACACCAGCTCGCCGGTGAGGACGTCGCGGCCGACCGGGACTCCCCGTGCCGGCAGGCCCGCGCCCAGCAGGAACGGGTCGATCAGCGCGATCTGACTGGTGGGGCCGGTGTAGACGGCACCGGTGTCCTCCACCGCGACGCGGCCTGCGAACGGGCCGCCCCAGCCAAGCCGCGGCGCGTGGATCCGGCGTGCGTGTCCCAGGAACCGCACCCGGCCCGTGGGAGTCTCTTCGTGGGCCCACCGAGGAGTGCGGAGCTGCGCCTTGTCCGGCATCGAGAACTCCTCTACTTCACCAGGGGGTTGTAACCGATGGGCAGTCCGGCTGCGAAGACGGCGGCCTGAGCACCGAACGCCGGTCGCATGCGGATCCCCCGGGTGCCGGCGACCGCGAGCTTGAGTTCCTGTTGGGCGGCGGGAAGATCGGAGGGCTTGTCGGCGGTGACGGTGACCCACAGGGTCCAGTCGACGACCTGGGCCCCGCCGGCGACCTGACGGGCGGCCTGCTCGGCACGCTGGTAGTCCGCCTTCTGACTCCACCTGGCGCGGCCCTTCACTTCGGCGGTGGCCTGTGCCCGGTGCTCGGCGGCGGAGATCTCCCGCTCCAACAGTGCCTCGCCCTCGTGCGGATCCAGGACCCGGTAGCCCAGGGTGATCCGTCGGCGGAAGCGGCCCGGGGCCAGCAGCGGCAGCAGAGTGCTGTAGGGAATCGGGCGGCGGGGCATCTCCTGGAGCACCCAGCTGGCGGACACCGCGCCGTCGTGTGCATAGGACTCCACCCAGTCGTCGGCTGCGATCGGACCGCAATCGCCCCACTGCAGTTCGTCGAACTGCTCGTCCCGGGCGAGGGCCACGCCGGGGTCGTACGCGGAGCGGACGATCCGGCGCAGGTCGGTCGGGGTGGTCCGGCGGACGATGTCGGTGCCGGTCCCGCTCAGGTCCAGGGTGTCGACCACCCGAAGCGTCTCGCCGACCTGTTCGGCGAGGTCGGTCGGGGGGTTGGCGGTGGCACGCGGATCGACGGTGACGCTGAGCCAGGAGGCGACCTGGGCGGTGGCACGCGGAGTGGTGCGCACCAGCTCGTCGATGACGTCCAGCGCCAGGCGAGGGGCGTCGGGTCGCCGCCGGTGCTGGACGTCGTCGGCCAGGGCCTCGCCGGCTCCGGGGGTGATCTGGATGGTGACCGAGGCGCCCTTGATCTGCTCGGCCGTCGACATGGTGTTGAGGACTTCGCCCCACGTTCGCAGCCCGGAGCGGACGGCACTGGTGGGGGCCATGAGGCTTCCCCTGGGTGCGAGCAGGGTGGAGACCGTCATCCGACCCGTGGTGCGGTCGTGGACGACGCCGACCTTGCGGCCGCTGGTCGGGTCGTGGGCGGCGATCAGTGACGAGCTCGCCCCTACCCCGGGCAGGTCGAGCACGTAGGGCTGGGGGAGGAGGACCCGCCGGTAGGAGGTGGTCCCCGTGCGGTATCCGCGCTGCCACGCCAACTTGGCCCGGTAGTAGGACAGCGCGGACATCCCGTGCCGGCGGACGGCGGCCAGACCGACGACCGCCCCGGTCAGCGGGAGGGTGACGAGCAGGCTGGCCGGGTGGCGGACGCCGATGAGGCCGTCCGCGGTCAGGACCGCTGCCGCACCGATCGTCGCTTCCTTCGACAGGTTCCCCATCCCGAAGGAGCGACGGGTGCGCAGGCCGCTCACCATCAACCCGTCGGGTACCTCGTGGGCACTCACAGCTGTCCCTCCGATCCGTTCCCGATCTCACCCGCGCCGCGCTGTACAGCGCTGTTCAGTCCGTCCAGGACCTGGATGGCGAGCGCTGCGCCACCCGCTGCGGCTGCGCCTGTCGCAACGCCTGAGCCGCACGAACCCGGCACGCCTTCGGCACCGGGCATGCCGTCAGGGCTCCCGGCTGGTGCGGGAATCCGGGCAGCCCCGTTGCGGGCCGCCTGGGCGAGCGCGTCGCCGCCGGTCGACGACTGCTCCTCGGCCCCCGCGCTCGTGGACATCGACCGCTCGACACGGCGGGCATGTTCGACCGCACTGGTCGCCCCGTCCCCGCCTTCGGCGGCCGGGCCTGCGGAGTCGGCGCCCTCGCTGCGCCCCCTACGGGCGGCATAACCCGCCGCAGCCGACATGGCGGCGACCGCTCCGCCCGAGCCCATGGCAGTGCCGACTTCGTCGGCGACCGGTCCGAAGATCCGCACCAACGCGGCCGGAGCGAGTGCCCCGAGCAGCAGCGTGGTCAGCCCGCGCAGCCATTCGACCACCGAGTCGGCATGGCCGAACTCGGCGAAGCCGGTGCAGATGATGACCGCGACCATCGGCTTGTACACGATGCCGATGAGGATCGACCTGATCAGCAGCGGAGCCCACTTGCGGGTGGTCTCGCCTCCCACCCGGCCGGCTCCGGCGATCGGCAGGAGCAGGCACTGGATCGGAATCGCCGAGTTCCGAAGGAAGATCAGCACGAGCTGGACGAAGCCGACCGGCACCAGGACCAGCAGGCCGCAGATCACGATGAAGGGGTTGACCACATGGGGAACCAGGACGTCGACGATGTGGCCGGTGGCGGTCCCCGTGTCGCCGAAGGTGCTGTCGACCAGCCCGTCGGTCAGCGTGTCCCCAGCCCTGAGCAGCAGTGCGACGCCCGCGACACCGCCCACGCACAACAGGCAGTTCTGCAGCCACCCGCTCAGGGCCTGCCCGAGGTGACGCATCTGCCCGGTGACGGCCATCCGCCCGATCTGCCACATCAGGCCGACCGCTGAGATGATCAGCCCGAGCCACACCAGCATGCCGGCCAAGGTCGCATGCTCACCGAACAGCCCGGTGTCCTCCAGCCGCAGCGACGGCCCCTGGAGGGCGACCGTCAGTGTGAACTTCACCAGGGCCTTGACGAAGGCGATCCCGGCTTTGAGCAGTTCCCCGATGGTGGAGCTCCAGACGTCGTTCCACTCGGCGTCGATCGTCCGATCGACGGTCTCACCGATGTGCTCGCAGTGGTGGCCGTTGGTGAGGTAGTCGTAGGCGCCGACCACCCCGTAGTCACAACCTGCCTGGGCGAGCGAACCGATGATTCCGGGCTTGTCGTCAGCGATCGCGGGCGGGGCGAGCGCGACGAGGCCGCACAGGGTGACGACAGCCAGCAGCACGGCGACCAGACGGTTCCTCACGAGGCCTGCCTGATCGCGGTCCAACCCTGCGCGTTGAAGGCGGGGTCGCCGGGGGCCGCGATCTCCGGCACCGAGTCCGGAGCCGGGGACGTACCGCCGGTGGGGTCGAGCTTCCAGTCTCCGTCCCGCCACACCACCCCGATGGTGCCCACCGCGTACGACACGGCCTCGGGCCTGGTCTCACCGGCCTTCTGGGCGGTGCGCAGCAGCAAGTGGGCGGTGACGGAGTCGGGTTGGGCCTGGACGAGCTTGAAGCCGACCAGGTGGGTTCGAACCCAGGCGCCGGCCGGCAACGGGCCCGATTCCGGCAGGCCCATCGTGGAGCGGGCGCGTGCGTCCGCCTTCGCTGCGCCCTGACGGATCCGCTGCTCCCTGGTCGGGGTCCGATCGGAGGCGGCCGTGTAGGTCCTGTAGAAGGTGAGCTGCTCGTCCACCAGGGTCGTGGAGCCCTCGACGTCGAAGCCGGAGGAGGCGACCAGCATGCCGATCGCGCCGTCGGTGCTGTGGGGGAAGCCGACCTCCCGACTGCCGACGGTACGGGTGCCCCGGGGCGCGGCGAGCCATCGCTGCGGTTCGGTCCACGTGGTCGGCAGGCTGTACGTCGACACCGGTAGCGGGGGCGCTGCGACCGTGGTGGCCGGGGGTTCGCTGGGCTGAGCCTTCGACGGCTGAGCATCGCCACCGGACAGGGCCGTGTAACCGGTCAGGCCGACGACGATGGCGAGCAGCGCCCCCGCGCTCCACAGGGCAGAACGTGAGAGGACTCCGTCCCTCCTTCGGGTCCGCACTGGTCAGCCCACGATGCCGTTGAGGATGCTGATCAGCGAGCCGGACAACAGGATCGCTGCGACTCCGGCCCCCATCCACTTGAACGGTTCGCTGCCGCCGCCGTGGCGGCTCTTCTCGGCCGTGGCGAGCTTGAACACACCGAACCCGGTGGCGAAGACGCCGGCGAGGACGAGGAGCCACAAGCCGTAGCCGAACAGGGTCGAGACCATGCCGTCCATGCCGGGGATCTTGGTCGGCTTGGCGGCAGGGATCAGGTCTTCCGCAACGAACATCTGTCACTTCCCTTCGAGCTGGGCGCGCAGCCGGGCAGCCGCGCGCGCCACGACGGCATCGGCCAGGGCGTCCTCCGCTCGCTCGACCGAGCGGAGTACCGGCAGGTACGGCAGGTAGGTGGTTCCGGCGAGGCGTCCGCCGAGCGCGCGGAGACGGTAGCGGGCGGCCGGCGCGGGACGGGCAGGAGCGTCGGCGACCACGACCAGCCAGGGCCTCGGCACCGCGCCCGTCGGCCAGCCCTGGACGATCACCTCGACCGAGGCGATGCCGTAGACGGTGCTCGGGGCGACGAGGACGGGCTGGACGCCGTACGGCACCGCTTCCCCCGGCCCGAGGCCACAGGCTCGTGTGCCCCGGCCGCCCTCGTCGTCGAGCATCCGGAGCACGACGGCGGAGGCGATGTCGTATCCGTGGACCGGCAGTACTCCGTACAGCGGGACGACGCGCGTGCGCTGAACGGGTACCACCGGATCGGCTGTCATGTCGCAACCTTCCCTGGCTGCTTGCGTTGGCAGATCGAACTCCTTCGGCCACAGAGGGTAGCGTAGTCATTCGACTGCATGGCGTAACGGAATCGGCCGTTCGGAAGGCACGCGCAGCCGCCCGTTCGGACCCATCCGTGCACGACTCAAGGGGATTCCGGTGAAGAAGGTGCTGCTCGGATTCGGTGGGCTGCTCGTCCTCTTCCTCGGCGTGATCGGTGCGGCGCTTGCCCTGGTGGCGACGGCGGGGGCTGTCGAAGCGGATCGTGTGGCGGTGGACGGCGTGCCCGAGGCGTATCGCCCCTGGGTGTTCCGGGCCGCCCGCCAGTGCCACGATCCGGGGCTGACCCCGGCCCTGCTCGCGGCCCAGTTGTTCGAGGAGAGCGGCTTCCGGGTCGACGCCCGCAGTCCGGCCGGCGCCGAGGGTCCGGCGCAGTTCATGCCGGGTACCTGGGCGACCTGGGGGCGCGACGACGACCAGAGCGGTTCCGCGTCGCCGTACGACATCGGGGACGCGGTGATGGCACAGGGCCGCCTGATGTGCAGCTTGCTCGTGCAAGCGCGGGCATCGGGCATCGCCGACGACCCCCGGCGCCTGGCGCTCGCCGGCTACAACGCGGGCTGGGCTGCGGTCCAGGGCAGCCGTGGTGTTCCGCCCTACGGCGAGACGCAACGCTATGTAGCCGAAATCATGGGGAACTTGGGCCGCTTCGGCGGAGCCGGCCTGCTGTCGGAGATCTCCGGCAGTGGTGTCGGCCCGGCCGCCGCGAGGAAGGCCGCCTCCCAGCTCGGTGTTCCCTACAGCTACGGTGGCGGCAGCCCCGTCGGCCCGAGCCACGGCCACTGCGACGGCGAGGACGGCTTCCGCGGCGGCCAGTGCCTGGCCGACTCCACGCTCGGCTGGGACTGCTCAGCGCTGGTCCAGTACGCCTACTGGCCTGCCCGCCAGCTCCCCCGCACCGCCGCCGAGCAGTACGCCGCCACGGCCGACCACCCCGTCGCCCAGGCCGAACTCCGAACCGGCGACCTGCTCTTCTGGCGCCACGGCAACGGTCACGTCTACCACGTGGCCCTCTACCTCGGCGACGGGGTGATGATCTCCGCGCCGAAGACCGGGGACGTCGTCAAGAGGGCTCCCGTCACCGACATGCCCGCCTCCGACTTCGCGGGTGCCACCAGGCCGTAGAGGGTGTACGACGATTTCCCGCTGGCCGACGTACGCAGCTCCCTGGGGGTGGGAGGCTTTGGTCGAGAGCCGACGGATTCCCGCTGCCCGAGGATGAGCGCAGGGAAGAGACTGCTCCGTACAGCTTGGAAAGCGGTCAATGGCTCTTTGCAGCGGTGGAGTTGAAGGTCTCGCGGTAGGTGCGTGGCGGCACCCCGACGTGTGCCTTGAACAGGGTGCGGAAGTTGGCCGGGGTGCCCAGGCCACAGCGTCGGGCGATGGCTTCGACCGTCAGGTCGGTGGATTCCAGGAGGTCCCGGGCGAGGCCGAGTCTTGCGTCGAGCAGCCAACTCATGGGCGGTCGGCCGGTGTCGGTGTGGAAGCGGCGGATGAGTGTGCGGCGGGACATGCCGGCCTGGCGCGCCAACTGGTCGACGGTGAGCGGTTGGTGGAGGTGGCACAGGGCCCACTCGTACACCGGCATTGTGGTGCCGGAGGGGTCCGCGGTCACCGGCAGGTCGGCGAACTGGGCCTGACCGCCGGTGCGGTGCGGGGCGGTTACCAGGAGGCGGGCCCGCTGGTTCGCCAGACGGGCGCCGTGGTCGCGGCGGATGAGGTGCAGGGACAGGTCGAGGCCCGCGGCGACGCCGCCCGAGGTCAGCACCTGGCCTTCGTCGATGTACAGCGCGTGCGGCTGCACCGTCACCTGCGGGTACTGGCCGGCGAGTGCCGCGGCGTAGCGCCAGTGCGTGGTGGCCCGGCGGCCGTCGAGCAGGCCGGCGGCGGCCAGGGCGAACGCCCCCGAGCAGATGGACACCATCCGGCTGCCGCGGGCCGCCGCCTGTGCGAGGGCGGCGGTGACCGCGGCGGAGGGCGGGTCGGGCTCCAGGTACCCCGGGACGATCACGGTGTCCGCGGTCTCAAGGGCGTCCAGCCCGTCGATGACGGACAGCGCCGGGCCGCCGTGCATCGGCACCAGGCCCGGCCGTTCCGTGCACACCGTCATCGAGTACGGCCCGTCCGGCCAGCTTCCGAAGACCTGCAACGGGATGCCGATGTCGAGGGCGAGGACGTTCTCGAGCGCCACCACGACCACGTGGTGCTTGCCGTCGGAGGTGTGGGCTCCCATGGCACGATCCTATCCCTGGATGGCACTCGTGCCACTGACTGCCTCGCTCCGTCTGCGCCTACGGTCGGTTCATGACCACGGGAAACGCTCTCCTGCCGTCACCACCGGGTGCGGTGGTTGTGCACGGCCTCGACGGGGACGCCTCCGCGGTGAGCCGACAGGGGTGAGCACCATGAGGATCAAGCTGGATGGGGCCCAGGCCGCGATCGAAAGAGCCCGCGCCCACGCCGTGGCGATCGGCGTCCCGATGAACATCGCCGTCGTCGACGGCGGCGGACACCTGGTCGCGTTCGCCCGAATGGACGGGGCGATCCTCGGTTCGATCGAGATCGCGCTGGCCAAGGCGAAGACGTCGGTGCTGTTCGACGCCCCGAGCGAGAAGCTGTGGGAGTTCTGCGGGCCCGGCGGCCCGGCGCCCGCGACCGAGCACACCAACGGCGGGCTGATCCCCTACGCGGGCGGCCTGCCCCTGTACGACGGCGACGCCACCCTGATCGGAAAGAGAGCTGCCGTGACCACCGACGCACCCCTGCCCGTCTTCGAACGGCTCGGCCTCCCGGACACGGACCTGTCCCGGGACGCCTACGCCTGTGCGCAGCGGGCCACACCCGACTTCGTCCTCTTCCACAGCGTCCGCAGCTACGTCTTCGCCCGCGCCCACGCCCGGCAGCAGGGCCTGCGCGCAGGAACCGACTACGACGACGAACTGCTGTTCCTCAGCTGCGTCTTGCACGACATCGGGCTGAGCGAGGAGGGCAACGGCGACCAGCGCTTCGAGGTCGACGGTGCCGACACCGCGGCGGCGTTCCTCCGCGAACGCGGCGTCGAGGAACGGCGCATCGCCATCGCCTGGGACGCCATCGCCCTGCACACCTCGGAGGGCATCGCCGGGCGCAAGGGCCCAGAGGTGCGGCTGGCGCAGGAGGGCATCGGCACCGACATCCTCGGAGTCCGACGCGAGAGCCTTCCGGCCGGCCTCGCCGACGAGGTGCACGCCGTGCTCCCGCGCATGGACCTGGCCTACGCGCTGAGCGACGCGATCGTCGCCCAGGCCACCGCCAAGCCGCAGAAGGCGACTCCGCTGACCTTCCCGGGAGCAGTGCTGCGCCACCATCTGCCGTACGGCGCTCAGCCCACCTGGTACGACCTGATCGCCATGGCGGGTTGGGGCGACCGTCCCGTCGGCGCCGTCGCCCGGCGCCGTGCCCGGACGCCCGAGCAAGTCGGGGCCATGTTCACGGAGTACCTGGCGGCGGGTGACATCGAGGGCCTGCTCTCGCTGTACGAGCCGCACGCCCACTTCGTCCCCACCCCCGGAACCCACCTGGTGGGCACCGAGGCCATCCGGAAGGCCCTGCGACAACTGATCGACAGCGGCGCCCGACTCGAGCTCGAACTGCGCGAGATCCGGCAGGTGGACGGCATCGCCCTGGTGTCGAACACCGCCACGCTCACGGGCGCCGGCCCCGAACCGGTGATCTCCACGACCACGGAGATCCTCCGGCGCCAGCCGGACGGCGGCTGGGTCCACATCGTGGACGACCCGTTCTTCACCTGACCGCCTACGCCCCGCACCAGCCGCCCGCCGGTGGTCCAGGCCTCCTGACCGTCGGGCAGAGAAGCGCGTCGACCGGAACGGCTTCCAGCTGGGCATGCAGGGCCTGGGCTCACCTGGACCGTCCGGTACCAGGGCGAGGGACGGGAGCGCCGTGCGGAGCGGTGCCGGGGCCGGTGAGTGCTGTGCCACGCGTTCGTGAGGGAGGAGGTCCGGCGGCCGCTGACGAGGCCCTTGCCGCGCTGGTCACGACTGGGCCCGACGCGAGGTCGTCGTGCGTCGGGCGGTGCAAGGCCGCGACGGTGGCGTGGATCAGGCGGGCAGTGAGCTGGGAGACGGGGCCAGCCTCCCAGCCGCGGTCGCGCATCAGCCGGACGAGGTGGTCCGGGACGGACCGGCCGTCGTCCTGCATACGTGCCATCCGGGCGGCCAGCAGGGGCCACTGACGGGAGCCCACCAGCAGCCCCGCCTCGCGTTCACGGCCGGGCATCGCCTCGTGGACCCAGCGGACGAAGCGGCCGTTCTCCGCCTGGCTCACCCCCAGCTGCGCCAGCGCCCTACGGCGATTTCCGAGGTCGAGGTCCTTCGGCAGGTCCAGGCCCACCGTCAGCGGACCGTAGGAGAGCACGGCGTCCCGGCTCGGAGCAGCGCCCGATCGCTGAGGGGCGTTGAGCGTCCGGCCGACCGCACGGTCGACTCCCAGCCCCTCGGCGTAGGCCGCGGCCAGGACCCGTCGGACGTCGATGCCGTGGTCGTGGAGTTCCTGCATGGTCGCGGCGATCTCCGGCCAGATGGGGGAGGAGAGGACGGCCTCGCGCACCGGGCCCGCCGGAACGGTCGCACGCAGCACCCGCGCCCACTCCTGCGTCCGCCCCGCTGCGACCCGCGCCGAGTCGGCGGCGACCGCGTCCCGGACCGCGACGGCGATGTCCCCGACCTGCGGGAGGAAGTGATCGAGGTCGACACCGGCCTGCCGCAACGCGACCAACTGCTGTGCCATGGCGGGCCAGTCCGGACCGGACATCAGGGCCCACGCGACGTCCGGGACGAGCCTGGCCTTCACGTCCCCGGCCGCCTCGGGGAGGGCCTGGTCCACCGGCGGCAGCTGGCGTTCCCCGCCCGTCCTTCGCTGCGCCGCACGGCGGACCGCGTCCGCGACGGCGAGCACCAGCCGTACCGCCATCGTGGATGCCTGCACCGCTTCGCCGACGGCCTCGGCGAAGGGCTCGCCCGGGTAGGGCATGGTCATCGGGGTCTCCTGTCTGTCAGCGGCTCCGGGTGGGGCCGTCGGCTCCACGGCCGGGGGAGTGTCCTGCTCCGACGGTCGAACCTGGGATCGCCCGCGGAGGGTGCGCTGGTGCGGCGCCGGCCTGCGGAGCAGCAGCTGCTGGTCCTGCGTCCAACGGAACGCTGTGAGCGGCGGCCCAGCCGTCCAGCCTCCAGACGAGGACCTGGGCGACGGACTCGGCTGACCTGAGCTCACGTCGGGCGGCCACCGCGGCGAGGACCGAGACGGGGCTGACGCCGTGCCGCCCCAACGCGGACAGCCGCTCGCGCAGGGCGGGCCAGGCTGGGTCCAGGAGTACGGCCGACGCATGAGCGGGAACGGCCCGAGCCACGACCTCGGCCAGTGGCGACGGTCCCGTCCCACTCGTACGCGGCCGGGTTCCCGCACCGACCGACGATGCCCCGGTGACGAGTTCCACCGCCTCCCGTAGCGGCCGGCCCGTTCGGGCCGCGGCTTCGGCCTGGAGGCGGTAGCCCTGCTCCTCGTGCCACAGCTGCGCCGCCTTGACGGCTGTGGCCAGGGCGAGGAGGAAGCCCAGGAAGGCGACGGTGTCGTTACGGCCTGACGACCCTGCAGCGGACACGAGGATCCGGACCGAGGAACGCAGCAGCAGCCGCGCCTCCCCGTCGAGGTCGCGGTGGCCCGGTGCCCGTGCAGCCCGTTCGAACTCGGCTGCGGAAGCGCGCAGAGCCGGCCCGGTGGGGGACGGCGCGTTCTCGGCCACCACGACGAGGAGGTCGCCGAGAGCGGCGACGTCACCGGCACCCTGCCGTGGCCCGTCGGCGCCGAGTCGCCCGGAGACCACGTCGAGGTTGAGCTCGAGCGTCTGCCAGAGCATGTCGGGCGGGATTTCGGGCGCCGGGATCGGGACCTGCCAGCGTTCCCGGACACGGGGGAGCGACAGGTCGTAGGCCAGGCTCGAGCCCGCGAACCACACCGCGCGATCGCCCCGGTCCCGGTCGCCCGGGAGCGCGACCGCGTAGCCGGTGAACGCGTTGTCCTGCGCGCCGACGCGCTGGGTCACCCGCACTCCGGAAGAGCGGAGGCGTGCGAAGAAGTCGTCCTCGCCCGCGGCGGAGGCCGCTGCCGTACGGACGGTTCGTTCGAGTTGGTCGCGTGCGCTCTCCGGCAGGTGGCGGCGGGAGGCTTTTCGCGTCTCGCCCGTCGTGGGCCAGCGTTTCGCGGTTCGGTCCCCCGACGTCAGCGGACGTAGGTTCCATCGGGTCTCGAGCTGTCGGGCGAGCCGCTGCATCCGGACGATGTCCTGCCGCAGATTCGGTTGGATCCCGTCCTGCCGGGCCTTCGTCGCGACGATGTGGATGTGGTCGTCCGCGTGGCGGACCGCGACCCAGCGGCAACCCCACGGGTCACCGTGCGGGGCGATGCCGGCGGCGTTCATCATCGTCGCCGCGGCCTCGGCCCACTGCCCGTCCGTCAGGAGCGGATCCTCGGGAGCCGTGCGCACGGCGACGTGGTAGACGTGCTCGGCGGGGACGTTGCCCGGGAGGGCGTGCACCGGGGCGTCCAGCAGAAGTCCCAGGTCCCCCACCGTCGTGTTCGCCGACCGCGCGGGGTCGGGCACCCACGGTGCCCACGCGGCGACCATCCGAGGGTCCTCGTGCTCGTCCCGCTTTCCGGGACCGTAGAGGTAGAACAGAAGCCCCGCGGTGTCGTTCCCACCCTTCGCCCTTTTCGGAATCACCAGCGCGACGCTCGCTCCCGCATCACCTGGAGCGTCGCGCGATCTACCCGACGAACGGCCTCCTCGACGAGGTGCACGATCGGCTGGACACCGCCGTCTCCGCTCGGCCCGATCGACGCGCAGAGCCGCACCAACTCACCACGCGACCGGATCAGCTCGGCCAGCACATCCCGGGCGTCCGCCGACACCGGCACGAGCTGATCCTTGGCGACTGCCAGCGCCTTGCGGGCCGCCCACGCGGACACGGCCATGCCGTCGCGGTTCGCGGCCTCCCGCACGATGGTCAGCTCGACATCGTCGTAGGCGAGATTCACCCGGTTCGACCGGGGTGACCGGGTCTGCCGCTCCCGGCGCCGTCCACCCTGCGTGGCACTCACCCTCGCTGCTCCTCGGCTCTGTGAGGACGTTTTTCTCACGGATCCGGAGCGACCCCGTCCCTCGCCGGACTCCCGCTTCGCCACTCTGGTTCGTTGTCGAATTACCTGCTCGTAGATACGCCGGGGTGATGGTCGCGAATCACCGATACGGGTGACACCTGCGAGCGGGTTCGAGACCGTCGGGGACGGCGGTTCTACGATCCCCGGCATGACGAGAGATGACGAATTCCTTCGGCGGATGCGTGAGATCCAGGAGGGGCGCGAGAAGGCGATCGTGCCGCTCGCCGGCCTCATGGCGCAGCGCAAGCGCTTGCGCGACCAGCTGGCCGAGACCGAGGTGCCGTACGGCCAGGCGTTCGCGGCCGCGGAGGCTGCGGGCTGGAGTGCGGAGGAGCTTTCGCGGCTGGGCGCGGAGGCGCCCGTGCGCCGCCCGAAGGGGAGGCCTCGGAAAAGCGGTGCAGGTATCAAGACCGCCATCCCGGGACCGTTGTCCGGCAGCGCGGACGACGCGGCCACGACGGACGTTCCTGCCAGCTGAGGCTGTACCCGCCTGGCAGGCGGGTGCAGCGAGTTAGTGTTCGTTGTTCCATTGGCGGAGAGCCGATCGGATCGGGGCTTACTGATGGTTTCGGGGCGAGTTGAACTGCGCTCCTGTTGCGTCGCCGTTCGCCAGGTCAGTAGCGGAACCGTGGCTCAGAGCCGTCGATGCGCAAGATGCAGTTCCTGGCCCAAGAGGAGAACGTGGACCAGCCCTGGCCAACGGGCTTCCGGTTCGCCGACCGGACCCGGGCCCGTCACGCCGAGGTGCACACCCTGCTTGCCGCGGGCCACGGCAGACGCGCCGTCCAACGGCAGCTCGGCATGACCTACCGCATGGTCAAGGCCCTGGCCGACGCCGCGAACCCGGAGGAGTTCTTCCAGGGTCAGTGGCAGAACCGCCCATCCGTCCTCGACGACTACAAGCCCTACCTCGACGACCGCTGGAACGACGGCTGCACCAATTCCTGGAAGCTCTGGGAGGAGATCGTCCCGCTCGGCTGCAAGGGCAGCTACCAGCGCGTCAGTGCCTGTCTGCGGTAGAAGCGGACCTCGCCACGGCCGGTGCCGCCCAGCCGCCGTCGCCCCGTACCGTCGCCGGCTGGATCCTCCGGCAGCCCACGGCGCTCTCCGAGTCCGAGCAGCTCCAGCTCAAGACGGTCCTGGCCGGCTGCCCCGAGCTGGACGCCCTGACCCGGCACGCCCGCACCTTCGCCGTCATGCTGACGGAACGCCAGGGCGAACGGCTCCTGGAATGGCTCGCCGCGGTCCGCCAGGACGACCTGCCCAGCCTCTACACCCTCGCGTGTCCGAGACAGCAACCGGCGGCGTGGGCGCCGCCGACGACAGGCCCGGTTCGGGAGCACCGCGGGTGGCCCTGGTCACCGGCGCGGGGCGCGGCCTCGGCGCGGCGATCGCCACCCGACTGCACGCGATCGGGCTGCGGGTCGCCTTGCTCGACCGCGACGGAGACGCCGTGGCCGAAGTCGCCCGAGGGCTCGACCCCGGGCTGGGCAGCGCGCTGGCGCTGACCGTCGACGTGGACGACACCGCGGCGGTGGAAGCGGCGCTGGGGGAGGTCGCGGGAAGGTGGCACGCGCCCGACATCCTGGTCAACAACGCCGCCCGCACTGTGCCGGGATCGGTCTGGGACATCGCACTGGACGAGTGGGACGCCGTCATGACGACCAACCTCCGCAGCGTCCTCGTGCTGACCCGGCTCTGCGCGGCGCCGATGCGGGAACGCGGCTGGGGTCGCGTCATCAACCTGTCCTCCCTGGCGGGCCAGCAGGGCGGGACGCTCGCCGGCGCGCACTACTCCGCGGCCAAGGCCGGCGTCCTGGCGCTCACCAAGGTCTTCGCCCGGGAGCTGGCCCCGTACGGGGTCACCGTCAACGTAGACGCCGGGTACGTCACCGGCGCCACCTTCGACATCAACGGCGGGACACACATGCGCTGATGACCTGAGGGGCGTGGCTGGGTATTGGGGTGGAACACCCCCGTGGCAGACCGGGACGGCCACCGGACGGCGAGCCGGTCGGTGGCCTCCCGGGGCGAGACGGCAACGGGGGAGGGCTCACCGGCTCCGATCCGGGAGCAGGGCCCGTACGGCAGGTGAGGCGGTATGGCCGTGCGATGTTGGCCCGACCGGATGGCGGCTGTTCGCCGTTCGGCGTGCCGGGTCGTCGGCGGACCGGCCGGGTCCCGGTGCGCGGGTTAGGTTCGGGCCCGTGACCGGCAACGACGCGGTCCTGGCGCTGATGGTGGTCACGGCGCTGGGCTTCGACTTCACCAACGGCTTCCACGACACCGGCAACGCGATGGCGACCTCGATCGTCACCGGCGCGCTCCCGCCGCGCGTCGCGGTCGCGGTGTCGGCGGTGCTGAACCTGGTCGGCGCGTTCCTGTCGACCGCTGTGGCGGCGACCATCGCCAACGGCCTGGTCGCCAGCGGGCAGGTGACCCTGACCGTGGTGTGCGCCGGTCTGACCGGCAGCATCCTGTGGAACCTGGCCACCTGGTTCCTCGGGATCCCCTCCAGTTCCTCGCACGCGCTGATCGGCGGGGTGGTCGGGGCGACGGTGGCGGCGGCCGGGGTCTCGGCGGTCAAATGGCAGGGGCTGGTCTCCAAGGTGGTCGTGCCCGCCGCGCTGTCGCCGTTCATCGCCGGCGGGGTGGCCGTGGCCGGCACCCTTCTGGTCTACCGCCTCACCCGCGGCGTGCCCGAGGGCCCGCGCGGGCGCGGGTTCCGGCTGGGCCAGATCGGCTCGGCCTCGATGGTCTCGCTCGCCCACGGCACCAACGACGCGCAGAAGACCATGGGCGCCATCACCCTGGCCCTGATCGCCAACGGCACCCTGCCGACCGGAGCGCGGGCACCGGACTGGGTGGTCGTCTCCTGCGCGGTGGCGATCGCCCTGGGCACCTACGTCGGCGGTTGGCGGGTGATCCGCGCGCTGGGCAAGGGGCTGGTGGAGATCGAACCGCCGCAGGGGATGGCCGCCGAGTCGGCCTCGGCCGCCGTGATCCTCTGCTCCACCGACTTCGGCTACTCGCTGTCCACCACGCACGTGGCCACCGGGTCGATCCTGGGCTCGGGGATCGGCCGGAGGGGCGCGGCGGTTCGTTGGCAGCTGGCCCACCGGATGGCCACGGCCTGGCTGCTCACCCTCCCGGCCGCCGCAGCGGCCGGCGCGGTGGCCTACTGGGTCGCGAACGGGATCGGCGGAACGGCCGGGGTGGTGGTGATCCTCGTCGTGCTGGTACTGGCGTCGACCGCCTTCTTCGCCGCCTCCCGCTACCCGCCGGTGACGCCGGAGAACGTCAATGCCGCATGGACCGGTTCGGTGGCCCCGGAGCCGGTCAAGGCCAAGGACGAGGTGGGCCCGTGAACTCCTGGGTCAACCTGGACGCGCTGTGGCGGATCGTCGTGGTGGGGCTGCTCACCGGCGCCGGCCTGCCCGCGCTGTTCGCCCTCGGCCTGCGCCTGCTCAATCCGACCGGTGCTGAGGGTTCGGCCGACCGGCCCACCGCCGGGCCGGTCGGCTACGCCCTGGCCGGACTGGTCTTCGCGGTGGTGCTTGCGGCGATCGGCTGGGGCATCTCCGTCATCGTCAACCACCGCTGACCGCCCGACGCCGAGGCCGTCGCCGGGCAGTTCGGTGTAGCGGGTGTTCCGGCCGTCGTCCGGGCGGATGCGGGCGACGCGAAGCGTGTTCATCAGGCTCCGTGAGACGTAGAACTCCTGTTCGGCCTCCCAGTCGGGCCGGAAGTGAGGTATAGGGGGCCGGGGACCCTGCTCCAGCCGGACCACCGGTTGGAGTTCCGGTCCAAGAGGAGGTTGTAGTAGGCGTGGCCGTCGTCGCCGACGCGGAACATGACCAGGCGCTGGGCGCGGGCGTCCACGTCGCCGACCGCCAGCGTGGGCGGGAGGCGGGTGCGGGCGTTGCCCGGCATCTGCCGCCGGGCGCCGTGCCGCCACCAGATCCGGTCGTCCTCGCCGCGGGTGGCCTCGTAGGTCCCGTTGTCGTGCCAGATAGCCGTCATGGCCGACGGGGACCGCGCGGGGCCGCCCTCGTTGATCCAGCCGCCTTCGGTCGCGGCTACGGCGGGTGAGGCCGAGAGTCCAACCGCCAGGCCGAGTCCGGCCAACACCACTCCCGCCACGCGGGGTGCGCGAGCGACTGCGGCGCGGAGGACGGGCATGCGTTGTGATCCCGCACGCTGGCGCCGCCGGAGGCGTGCGGCGGTGCCGTGAGCGCACGGAGGCCTGCCTGCGGATGCACACGACCGACCGGTCGGCCCGCCGGTCGGCTCCCGGGGTGTGGCTACCCGGCCGCGGCCAGGTGGGTGCCGAAGAAGTCGGCCAGTTTCGCGATGGCGGGGGCGACGTACCGCTCCTTGTCGTAGAGGTCGACGTGTGCGGCGCCGTCGATCCAGTGCAGTCCCTTGGGGCCGGTCGAGCGCTGGATCGCCCGTACGCTCATCCAGGCGTGTGAACGGTCAGCGATTTCAGATGCAGGCCGAGGCCCTGACGTGGTCGACTGGCACCGCCGGCCGCAGGCAGTGCCGACCGCTGGGCGGCGCGAGTCCGCTGTCGGTGTTCGAAGCGGTGGAGTCCAAGGCCCTGCTGCCGTTGCCGGACAAGCCGTTCGTGCTGGCCCGCTGGTCCACAGCCGCAGTGGGCCCTGACATCCACATCAAGGTCGGCCGCACCCTCTACTCGGTGCCATGGAAGCTGATCGGCCGCAAGGTCGACGTCCGCTCCACCGCCACTATGGTCCAGGTCTTCCATGAGGGCGAGCTGGTCAAGACCCACGCCGCACTCGACCAGGGCAAGCGCACGGACAAGAACGGCTACCCGCCGGAGAAGATCGCCTTCCAGATGAAGACGCCGATCTGGTGCCGAAGCCAGTCCTCCGAGGTCGGCGACGCCTGCCGGGAGGTGAGCGACCAGCTGCTGGAGGTCAACGCGCTCTACCGGCTCCGCGCTGCCCAGGGGATCCTCGGGCTGCGGAAGAGTACGGCGACCAGCGGCTGGAGGCGGCCTGCACCAAGGCCATCGCGGTCGGTGACCCGTCCTACCGCACCATCAAGGGCATCCTGATCGCGGGCACCGAGACCGACCCCGAGCCGGAGACCGGCGACGCCGGGGCCGCGGCCTTCCTCCACGGCCCCGAGGGACTGTTCGCCACGAGCATCCCCACCCAGACCTCCGGCGAGCCTGAGGGCACCCCGGGCCACGCTGACGCCGACGACGCCGAGGAGGCCGCTCGATGAGCGTGATGGACACCGCCCTGCGTGAGTCGCTCAAGGCCCTTCGGCTGTCGGGAATGCTGGAGACCCTGGATGCGCGGCTGATCCAGGCCCAGGGTGGTGAACTCGGCCACTTGGACTTCCTTCAGGTCCTCTGCCAGGACGAGATCACCCGTCGCGAGACGGTCGCTTTCCAACGGCGCTTGCAGAAGGCGAAGTTTGAGCAGCAGGTCACTCTGGAGGAGTTCGACTTCGCCGCTTCCCCGAAGCTGCCCGCGGCCCAGATCCGCGACTTGGCCGCTCTGCGCTGGCTCCACGCAGGCGAGTCGGTGATCCTCTTCGGCCCGGTGGGCGTCGGTAAGACACACGTCGCCCAGGCCCTCGGTCACCTCGCTGTCCGACAGGGCGCGAACGTCCGCTTCACGAAGATCAGCCGGGTCCTGGCCGAGCTCGCCGGCGGCCACGCGGACCGCACCTGGGACAAGCGCATGCGAGAGCTGATCCGACCCGACGTCCTCATCCTGGACGACTTCGCCATGCGGCAGCTGAGCGCGGCCCAGGCCGACGACCTCTACGAGCTGGTCTCCGAGCGGCAGGGGCGCTCGCTGATCATCACCAGCAACCGGGCCCCCAGCGACTGGTATCCCCTCTTCCCCAACCCCGTCGTCGCCGAGTCGCTGCTGGACCGGCTGATCAACACCAGCCACCAGGTCATCATGAACGGCCCCAGCTACCGGCCCAACAAGCGCCCGAGGAATCCCGCCGAGAAGCCTCAGACACTCTGACCGGCGCCACGGAGTGCTCAGCTGACCGCTGCCCGCAGCCCCGCGTTCCGGCCCCGCCGGCCCACGTGGATGATGGTGCGGTGACGAACATCAGCGACGCCCAGGTGAAGGTCCACTTCCGGATGGAGGTCGACGAGGACGGCTGGCCGCCGGCAAGCGTCGAGAGCCTGTGGGCAGTGGACCTTGGCGACGGAACGGTGCGTCTCGACAACACCCCCTGGTTCGTCCGCGGCGTCGCGAGCGGCGACGTCATCCGCGTGAGCGTCGATGATGACGGCCTGCGCTGGGCAACGGAGACCGTTCATGCCTCGGAGAACTGCACCATCCGGTTGATCGTGCTCGAGGGCGGCGGCTCTGCCGCTGCCCGGCAGACCGTGCTGGAGACCTTCCACCAGTTCGGCGCCACCGGCGAGGGCATCGAGCAGTTCCGGATGGTCGCGCTGAAGATCCCGCCGGAAGCGGACATCCAGCGGATCCGAACGCTGTTGGAACACGGCGAGGCGCAGGGTCGGTGGCACTGGGAAGAAGGATGTGTCACTGCCGCATGGGAAGCCAGTGCAGGCGCGGAGGACGACTGAGCGCCTCCGGGACCGCCTTCAGATCACCGGCCAGACGCGAGAGGGTGGGGAATTGTCTGGCGTTTGACCTGGGGAATTGGCTGACCGTCGACACCTCGACGCCTATCCCGACGGCTATCCCCGGCTACGGATCCCTGTCGGCAAGACCTACACCGAACGCATGATCCCGCTGCACCCGCAGGCCGCCGACGCACTGCGGAGCCTGATCGAGACCGCCAAGGCCGGCAACGCCGCCGCCCGCCACGACCCGTGGGCCCAGCGGCCGGTCCGCTACGTGTTCATGCGCCGAGGCAAGCCGATGGGCAGGTTCTTCCTCTTCGACGACGCCCTGGAGATCGCCTGCCGCAAGGCCGGGCTCCTCGACGGCGACGGAAACCACACAGTCACCGCGCACAGGTTCCGGCATTCCGTCGGCACCCAGCTCGCCGAGGGCGGTGCCCAGATCCAGACCATCATGGCCATCCTGGGCCACCGCAGCGCGCAGATGTCAGCAACCTACTCGCACATCAGCGACCCCGTGCTCAAAGAGCAGTACGAAAAGGTCATCGCCGCCGGCGGACGCATCGCTGGCCCGGCCGCCGAGGCACTCCTGGCCAACCAGCTCGGCGAGGAAACCGTCCACTGGCTGAAGACCAACTTCTTCAAGACCGAACTCGAACTCGGCCACTGCCTGCGCACCCCGGCCGAAGGACCGTGCGAATGCGACCTCTACCTACGGTGCTCGAAGTTCTTCACCACCAGCGAGTACGTTCCGCGACTGAGGGAGCGGCTGGTCCGCGAGCACGAGCTGGTCCAGGACGCGGTCGAACGCGGCTGGCCTCGTGAGGTCGAACGGCACACCGCGACCTCCAGCCGGATCTGCGAACCTCTCGCGGAACTCGGCGAGTCCACTGCCTCAGGCACGCTAGGGGATGCGTGATCTCCTCTTCAGGCCGGTTCATTGATGCCCGTCCCGTCGCGACGAGGTCAGGAGCCCACGGGGGTGCCGTCCGGCTTCCGCCCGAAGGCAGATGCGAGGACGTCGGGGAGGTCGGCCGCTGGGACAGCGGTGCGCACCTCCGCCAGGACACGGGGGAAGTCGTCATCATCGATGGCACCCAGGTACTCCTGGCGCAGCTTGTGGATGATCTCGACAAGCTCGGGCCGCAACCGCATCCAGGCGCGAGACGTTCGGATCTCCTCCTCGACCTGATCCATGAACCAGCGCATGACCACGTACGGGATGTCCAGGTGCCCGCTCTGGGGATCGAAGCACAGCGCTGGCTCCCGCACCGGGTCCTCATCGGGGACGACGGCGGTCACAAGAGCTCGTTGATCGGCGACAAGGTGCAGTTCCAGATACCAGGCGTCGTCCGGGACGGAGTACATCACGGTGATCGCGTAGTCGCCGTCGGGGTGCGGGAAGGGCATGGCCGCATGCTGCCACAGCCGTCAGGCGGGCGGTCGGCGTGGAGGGTGGCCAGCGCGTCGAGCTCGGCGAGCAGGCTGTCGTACGGCGCGTCGAGGTCCAGGGCGGCGGCCCGCAGGCGCAGGGCGAGGGGTGCGAAATCGGGGGCCGTGGTGAGGAGTTCGGCTGCGTCCCGGGCCGCTGCGACGGCTGCCGCGGTGGGGCGGTCGCCCACGCCCACGCCGAGTCGGGCCGCCAGGAAGTCGATCCGTTGCCGGGCCGGCCGGTCGCGGTCGGCCGTCGCGTCCAGCTCGTCCGCCGCCGTGTGCTCGCCCGCCAGCAGCCCCGTCAGGGCCTCGGTCAGTCGGCGGCCGGTGCCGCCGGTGGCCAGCACCACGAGACCGCTCGCCGAGGCCCGCCAGGAGGAGCGGTTGGCGAGGTCGACGGTGCCCGCCAGCAGGAGGTCCTCCGCCTCGGGGTACCAGGGCGCCCAGGAGACCAGCCGGTCGAGCGCGGCCTGGGCGGTCTCCGGGTCGTCACCGCCCGTCACCCGGCTCACCAGGGCGGCGTAGCGGGGGCGGTCGGCGGCAGGCAGGTCCAGCGGGCGGGTGCGCAGCACCGCGGTCCGGGTGACGGGCGGGCCCGCCGCGGCCCCGTCGAGCATCCGCCAGGCCGCGGGCGCGGGGAGCAGCTTGACGGCGGCGGCCACGGCGGCCGCCCGTACGTCGCGGTGCTGTTCGGGCCGGTCGTGCACCTCGGTGAGGAGCGTGAGCGCGGTCTCCAACGGTAGCAGGCGGGCGACCAGGCGGACCAGTTCCTTGCGGCTGGTGACCTTCGCCCCGCCGCCGGCGGCCGTCCCGGCGCTGTCGGCTGTCCCGGCGCTGCCGGCCGGTCCGGGCAGCAGCGCCTCCCGCAGCACGGGTGCCAGTCGCGAGGGCGCGACGAAGCCGGCGGCCCGCCCGGCCGCGTACAGGGCCACCCGGGCCCGGTCGTCGCCCGCGTGGGCCAGCAGCAACGGCAGTGCCTCGGCGGGCCGGTCCGTCCGGACCAGGGCCCCGAGCGCGGCCTCGGCGAGCACCGTGTCCGGGGACTCGGCGTACCGGTGGACGGTGGCGAAACCGAGTTCGGGGATCGCCGCCAGGGTGCGCAGGTGCCCGGCCCGGGTGTGCACGGGCAGCGAGGCGTCGTCCGCCGCCCCGGCCAACAGGCGCGCGGCGGCCGCGCGTTGCCGGGGCGCCCAGCACTCGATCCCGTCGGTCGGCGGCAGCCAGCGGGACCCCGCCGCCAGGAAGCGCCCGTACGGCGGGGTGGCGCCGAGCACGGTGTCGAGCAGGTCGGTGCGCTGTCGGGCCAGCACGACGAGCACCTGTGGCAGGACGGCGGCCGAGGGCTCCAGGTCCAGGACCCGGGCCACCCGCTCGCCCCGGGTCGCCGGGTCGGCGAGCCAGTGGCCGACGGCCTGCCGGACGGTCGCGTTGTCGCCGAACTGGACGGCCTCCCACAGGAGTTCCTGCAGTTCGGGCAGGCGGTGGGCGCGTCGGCCCAGGGCCCCGGCCAGGGCGAAGGTCAGGGTGTGGTCGACCTTGTCCGCGCCGGCCGTCAGCCACGGCCGCAGCGCCTCGAAGACCTGGACCTCCTGGCCGCGCCGCAGCGTGGTGTCCAGCCGGCCCAGCGGAATACTGCCGAGCGCCCCGGAGAGCTGCCGCAGGGCGGCCAGGGCCCAGCCCAGCAGGGCCTGTTCGCCGCTCGTGGCGTGCTCGCGCAGCACCCCGAGGGCGAGCTCGGAGAGTGCCTGGCGGGTGTGCCAGGAGGTGTCCCGGGCCTCGACGGCGTCGGTGACGATCCGGGTGAGGGCGTCGGCCGCCGCGCCGGTGAGGAGCGCGGGCGGGACGGCCGCCAGCGCGACCAGGTCGGGGGAGCGGACCGGGTCCTGCTCGTTGCGCAGCCGCGCCAGCTCGGCGAGCAGCTCCCCGACCGCCGCCGCGTCGCCCGAGCGGGCCGCGTTGCGCACCAGCAGCGGGTAGGCCAGCGCCCGGTCCTCCGCGGCGGGCCGGCGGGTGGCCGCGAGCAGCCGCGGCCGGGTCTCGGCCACCGGCAGGTGGGCGACGTGGGCCAGCACGACGGACCACGCGGCGCCGCGCTCGGCGGCCTGTTCGGCCATCCGCCGGGCCTCGGCCTGCGCCCGACGGCGGGGCAGCGCGTCGAGCACGGCCTCGGACAGGTCGTGGTGGCCCTGGTCCCGGTCGGCGGTGGCGTGGTCGTAGAACGCCTCGCGGCGGGACGGCGGCAGGGCGCGCAGCAGCCGGGCGAGCCACATCGGGGCGGTGCTCCAGGCCCGGGCCAGGTCCGCCAGCTCGGGCGTGTCGAGCCGGGCGGCCCGGGTCAGCGCGCTGCGGGAGATCGACGCGGTGGCGGCCCGCTCGGGCACGGTGACCAGCCGGATGGTCCGGCCGGGCGCGGCGGTCAGCAGCCGGCCCAGGCACTGCTGCATCGGCTGTGGCAGGCGGGTGGGGCAGTGGCGTTCCAGCAGGTCCAGCACCCGCTCCGGCCGGTTCCCGGCCACGGCTGCCAGGGCGTCCCCGTTGCGGTACCACCAGGCGGTACGGGCCGACTCGGGCAACTCGGCGAGCTGCCGGGCCAGTTCGTCCAGCAGCAGGTCGGGGTGGCGGCGGGCCAGCTGGTGCCAGTTGGTGAAGGCCGGGAACAGTCCGGGCAGGAGCTCGGCCACGGTGCCGGGCCCGCAGCCGGGCAGCAGCCTGGCGGCCGCCGCGTCCCCCAGGACTGCCGGAAGGAGTCCAGCAGCCGTTCCGCCAGCTCGGTGCGGCCGCGGGACACGATGTGGGCGGTGAGCCGGTGGCGCAGCACGGCCGGCGCGTCGGCCAGCGCCGCGGCCAGCGCCTCGTCCGGGACGGGCAGGTGGAGCGCGGCTTTCAAGGCCTGGCGGCTGACGGCCGGGTCGGGATCGGTGAGCCGGGCGGCGACGAAGGCGGCGTCCTCGGCGATCGTGGCGGCGACTCCGGCCAGTCCTCGACCGTAGGCGCCGCGTGTGTCCAACTCGGCCAGCAGCGGGCGGAGTTGCTCCGGATAGTTGCCGTGGCGCAGCTCCCTGGTCCAGGCGGCGAGCCGCCGCATCCGGGCCGGGTGGGCGAGCGGATCGAGCTCGGCGAGGAGGTGGTCGACGGTTTCGGCGGGAGTCTGCGGTGCGCTGGACATGCCGGTCATTCAACCTGCCCGCCGCCCCTGCCGTCGCACGGTTTTCGGGTGCGGCGGGTGCGGCGGGCGGGACGGGGGCTGGCAGGCGGGCAGGCGGGCGGGGCGGGGGCTGGTGGGGCCGGGTGCGGGACGGGCTCAGGTGGTCGACGGGGTCAGTGCGCCGGGCGCCTGGCGAAGACCTGGTGGTCCGTGGGCGCGGGCGGGGCGCTCGGGCCCGCCACCAGGTTGCGGCTGGTGGACTCGAACAGGACGGTGCCGCCGTGCGCGTCCACGTGCGGGGTGGTGGAGTCGCCGTTGCCGAGCGAGCCGTCCGCGGCGTCGGAGACCCGCTCGACGCGGCCGGTGCGCAGGTCGTAGCGGTACACGTCCCAGTGCTCGTGCTGTGCGCCGGGCACCAGGTTGGTGGCGGAGGAGTCGAAGTACGCCCAGTGGTCGTCGCCGGTCACCTGGGCGCTGTCGGAGGTGGCGGTCGAGACCGTGCCGGGCAGGCCGGCGGTGAGGGGGATGAGGGCGCCCGTATGGAGGTCTCGGGCGAAGAGCTGGTCCTGGTACCGGTCGCCGCCGGGGGCGCCGACGGGGACGGTCAGGCCGTAGACGGCGTACCGCCCGCTCGGGCTGAGCGTCGCGTCCAGGGTCGCGTCGGGGCTGACGTGCCCGGTGGGGTCGTAGCTGACCGGGAGGACGGCGTGCGACCGCACGTCGTAGGTGTAGTAGGTGCCCGCGCGCATCCGCCCCGAGGCCGGCGACGGGGCCGGGTCGGCCCGGTGCGCGGGGGCGCCGGTGACGCCCAGGTCGGTGGCGTTCGAGCTGAACCCGAGGGTGCGGCCGTCCGCGCTGATCGTCGGGTTGACGGACTGGCCCCGGGAGGCGGCGCCGGCGGCGGTGGCGGACACCACCCGGGTGGTGTGCGTCCACAGGTCGGTGAGGTAGACGTTCGAGTCGTAGTTCGGGAGGCGGAGCCGCTCGCCGCTGTCCGTCGTGGTCGCTGCGGGTGCGGGTGCGGGTGCGGCGGCCGGGACGAGGTCGGTGCGGTCGGAGACGTGCGACGTAGCGGCCGTCGGCGCTCATGGACGGCGCCGACGCGCTGTGGCCGGGATCGGGGTCCGGGGTGCCCTGCGGGGCGCTGACCAGCCGGGTGTGCCCGGTCAGGCGGTCGCGGACGTAGACGTTCTCCCGGCCCGTGGCGGGGGCGCCGGGGACGACGTTCGCGGCGGTGGTGTCGAAGGCGACGTACCGGCCGTCGGCGGAGACCGCCACGCCGACGGTGACGCCGCTGAGCGCGGAGCCGTCGTCGGCGAGGTCGACCCGCTCGGTGCGGCCGTCGACGAGGTCCCGCAGGAACGCGTCGGTGCCCCCCTTCGACGGCTGGGCGACCAGGTCGGTCGCCGCGGAGGTGAACACCGCGGAGCGGCCGTCGGCGCTGACGGCCCCCGACTGGGCCTGGCTGTTCGCCTGGGCGCCGTTCGGCGTGACGCTGACCGGGACGGTGGCGGACCGACGCGCCTCCTGGCCGGCCTGCGCGGGGGCGGTGGCCAGGGCCGGTGCGGCGGCGGTCAGGGCCAGCGCGGTGGCGGCCGCGAGGGCGGTGGCGGAGCCGGCGAAGCGGCGATTGACGGGATGCATGACGGAGTGTCCTCCCCGGGGCGACCGCCCGCCGCTTCCGGACGGCGGGCACCGGGGAGAGCCAATCGCCGGGCGGTGCGGGCGGTCAACCGACGGTGCGGCGAGGAGTGGTGATTTCGCCAACTTTATTCTCCAGCAAGAGAGTTGACTCGCCGGAGAAGGTCGTATGACGCCCGCCCCGAGGGCCGGCGAACGCGGCGGAAAACCTTGGTGGGGGTGTTGTCGTCGACCAACCGTGCCCCCGTCGGGGCCCGGCGGCGGGGCGGTGATCTACGGTCGAGGTGCGTGCGAGTGTGGCGCGGGAAGGCGGGAGGGTGGGCATGGAGTTGCCCGAGGAGGTCCACGGCGAGATCGGGCGGTTGTGCCGGGAGGGGGATGCGCTGCTCGGGGCGGCGGAACTGGTCGAGGCCAAGCAGCGTTACGTCGAGGCCCTGCGGCTGTTGCCGGGCGATCACCGGCAGTGGGCGGCGGCCACCTGGATCTACGTCGCGATCGGGGACGTGCACTTCCGGCTGGGCGTCCACGACCGGGCGCACAAGTGCTTCCGGAACGCCGTCCAGTGCCCCGGGGGGCTCGGCAATCCGTACGTCCACCTCCGGTTGGGGCAGACCGCCTTCGAACTGGGCGACCACGACCGTGCTGCGGATGAGTTGATCAGGGCGTACATGGGTGCCGGGGCCGAGGTCTTCGAGGGGGAGGATCCCGCGTACCTCGGGTTCCTGAGGACCAGGGCGGAGCTGGACCGCCCCGACCCCGGGGCCCCGGACCGCACCTGACCGGCCCGTCCCCGGCAGGTCAGGTGCGGTCCGCCCCGGGGGTGTCGAGGAGGTCGGTCACCAGGCGCTGGGCGTAGGTGGCGTCGAGGCCGGACGGGCGGAAGAGGATGCGGTACATCAGGGGGGCGACGACCCGGTCCATGGTCGTCTCGACGTCGGGGGCGGGCTCGCCGCGGTCGGTGGCCCGGGTGAGGACGGCGTCGAGCTGTTCGGCCGCGTAGGCGGAGCACTGGCCGGCGTTGCTGCCGTCCGGGTCGCCGAGCAGGGCGTCGCGGGTGTAGGCGCGGCCCGAGGGGGAGGCCATCTCGTCGAGGAACTGTTCGGCCCAGGCGGTGAGGTCGGCGCGCAGGTCGCCGTGGTCGGCCGGCGCGCCGTCGGGGCGCAGACGTTCCACGGCGACGTCCGACAGCAGCTCGGCGAGGTCGCCCCAGCGGCGGTAGATCGTCGACGGGGTGACCTCGGCGCGCTGGGCAACCAGGGGGACGGTGAGCGCGTCCCGGCCCACCTCGGTTAGGAGTTCGCGGACGGCGGAGTGCACCGCGGCCTGGACCCGGGCGCTGCGCCCGCCGGGGCGGACCATCTGCTTGCGGCTCATGACTCCACTTTAAAGCACAGTTCTTGCGTTTAGCGGACGTCTCATTGGGGGCCTTGAATCGAGTGCGAGAGTTCCGGCCCGGGTGATACACGGTCTGCGTGACTGAGCAGTTCCCAATCCGCCTGGGATCGATCGGCAGGACGTCGGGCGGGCGTCGGCGGCGAGGACGAGTTCTTTGTTCGTCCTGCGGGTGGCCCGGCGGGCTGACCGGTCGGAGACCAGGCCGGCTATGGCGGCTTGGGTCTCGGCGAAGTATTCGAGGCGGCCGGTTTAGCGCTGCGCCACTGCCTTGCCGGATCGCGGCGGACAGCATGGAGCGGTCCACTCCTGACAGCGCAGCCAGGGCCGAGTGCGGAAGAGCGTGTCCCAGGTGCGCGAGCGTGGCCGGCACCCGGTCGACGCACACCGGACGATGCTTCGGGCCGGCACCAGCCTCGCGCCGCCTACGCCTGCCGCCGCTCCCACTGCTCCTTCGTGATCTCGTACCGCACACCGCCGAGCTCGGAACCCTCGACCGCCATCATGAAGTCCGGCGTGGGGATGTTCTCCGCGAGCGTCATCCCGAGCTTCTCCATGACGTTGCGCGAAGGGCGGTTCACGGTCATCGTCTCGGCCCAGACCATGCGGATGCCGAGCTCGCCGAACCCCTTCACCAGCAGCGCCTGCGAGACTTCGGTGGCGTAGCCCCGGCCCCAGGCCGCCTGGCGCAACCGATAGCCGAGTTCGGCCTCCTCGCGCGGGCCGCTGCGCCGCGGGCGCAGGCAGAACCAGCCGACGAACGCGCCGCTGTCCTTCTCGTGCGCGGCGAACAGACCGAGGTCATGATTCCAGCGCTCGTAGCCGGCGAGGATGCTGGGGATGGCGAGGTCGCGGACCTCCTCCGGCGGGGTTGGAGTGCCGCCGTTCAGGTAGCGCATCACCGCCGGGTCGCTGTCCAGCTCGATCAGCAGGTCCGCATCGGCGGCGGCGAAGGGGCGGAGGATCAGGCGCTCGGACTCGAGGTAGGTGGTCACGTGAGGATCTTGGCCGAGGCGGGTCGGGCGGTCCAGGGAGTTTTCGTCCCGAGGTTCGGAGGTCAGGTTCCGCGTCAGATCGGCGTGCCAGCCACGGCGGCCCTGCTGTCCGTCGTCGAGGTGAGGCACGGGCCTGCCCGAACGTGATCACGAGGTCCCGGGGCCCGTTTCCGGCCCCGGGACGGGATATCCGATCTGCGTCAGATCATCGTCGAGATCGGCGAGGTCGACATCCGGGTTCAGTGCGGATACGACGCTCTGGGTGAGAGGTCGCAGCGCATAGACGTGACGAACGGCCTCGATGTCGACCGCGACCTCGTAGTACTCCTCCGCGAACTGTTGATATGCCTCGGGACGGCCATCGGTCAGAACGTCGAACAACCATTCCGCGCTGCCGCCGTCCTCCACCCCCGCCGGCAGGGGCTCGATGGCCCCGGCCCTCCACGCGGAGCCTGCCTGTTCACGCCAGAAGCACACGGTTGCCCGCGGTGTCCCGTCCTCTTCGCTGAACGCAGGCTCCGCAACGTGGTGGAGAAATGCCGCCGGCACCCCGTCGAACAACCCGGGCCACGGGACCGGGGGCGTGACCCGATACGGACTCATCGGCGACTCATGATCGAAGCCACGGGCATACGCGCCCGCCGGCGAGAAGACGATCGAGTAGTCGTTACCGCACCCGTCACGCATCGAGGCCATCTCCTCGGTCGGCGACCACCGGGAGTCGAACGAGTAGAACCGGGACTCCCAGTCCGGGCTCAGGATGGCGTCCAGGACGGCCATGGCGCGGGAGCGATCCCGAACGGTAGAGATCTCCGGCAGCTGACGGGTTACTTCATGGACAGACATGTGCCTCATCCAAGCCGATCCCACTGACAGAACCCACACCGCCCACGTGACATCGTGGATTCCACAGAAACGCACCTTCGGCTGGCTCATGAACCACCGCCGCCTGGCCCGAGACCACGAAGCCCTCCCCCGCCCGTTCCGAAGCCATGGTCCACGTGGCGATGATCAACCTCATGACCCGCTGACTCACCAGCGAAGCCACCCCCACCTGGCATGGAACCTGACCTCAGAACTCGGTTCTGGCACAGATCTTGGGGAGCGGCCGCGGAAGGTGACAGGTTCGTTCGATTGCAGGGAGGGCCACGACCCTGGAGACCGTCAGCGTTCACGCATTCTGGTCCACCACCAGCGCGTCATCGCCCACTCACTGTAGTTGGGCTCCGGCAAGGTGCGGCGCTCGAATTCCTCATCGATACGCGCGATCAATCGGCCCAAGTCCCGTTTGGCTCCGGGCGGCAGGTGCAGCATCGCCCACTCCAGGTCATCACGGGCATCTCCCACCCCCGGCGAATCAAACGCGGAGGCGTCCAGGTAGCGTCCGGGCTGCTTAAGCGCCCACTCGAAACGCCAGATTGCCTTGGCGACCGCGTTGGGCCACATCTCCTGGTCCTCGACCCGGCGGATCGCAGCACGAGTCCGCGCGGAGACACCAGGGACCCTCAGGACCGGATACTGCCATCGTGGCCGCCACCGCTCTGCACGGACGGCCTTGGGACGCCTACGCGGCATCGCCCTTTCGGATCAACATGAGGTCATCCTGCCACGGCTGGGTACCTGCATGCACTGGCTATATGCCCGCCGCGGCAGGGGTTCCTGCTGTCCGGTTCTCGCGCGGCTCTTGGGGAACATCGCGAAGTGTTACTGGAGAAGGATCATCTTGCGGAGCAGCTCGAAGCCGGCGCGACCGTAGAGCTGCCGCTTGATCTTCTTGATGCGGTTGACGGCGCCCTCGATGCTGCCGGAGCTCCAGTCGAGAGTGAGCCCTGCTGTCACGGCGTCGAGGTCTCGGAGCAGGTGGAGTGCGAAGCCGGTGAGGCCCGGTAGCTGGCTGGCGTCGACTGCGTCGATCCAGGTGGGGAGTGTGGAGCCGAGGCGGTCGGTGAGGATCTCGCCGAAGTCGCGGACGTGTCCGGCGGCCTTGTCCAGTTCGGGGTAGCGGGCCAGGACCTCCTTCAGGCCGGCCCGGTCCTCCTCGTTCAGGGTCGAGGGGTGTCGGGTGAGCCAGCCGGTCACCTGCCGCACCGTCGGCGGTCGCGGCGGCGCGCCGGCCGGAGCCCCGCGGAGGGTGGTGATGCGGGAGCGGTCCATCTGGTAGGTGACGGGCGCGTTGTCGGCAACGAGTTCACTGTGGAGGTGGGTGACGCTGGTGCATCCCGCGGCGAAGCGTCGCTCCAGGTAGGGCTTGTAGGGGTCCAGTCTGCTGGGCCGGGGGCGGTGTCGCGGATGGTGTCCTGCCAGCGTGCGGCGTTCGCGTGCCGGAGGACGGTGTTGAGGCCCCAGCCCAAGTGTCGGGCGATCGCCCGGCGTGAGTGGCCTTGGGCCAGGAGCTCGTGAACCTGGGCATGTGCCGCCTTGTTTCTCTCGGCACGTCGGCCGACGGGCTCCGAGTCGTCCTGCGGTCGACCGGAAGCAAGTCCGGTGGCCTCCGGCAGCATGCTGCTGGGCGATGGGTTGCGCAGGCAGTCGCGGTGGGCGGCGACGCAGGTCTCCACGGCCCGGCCGAGGCCCTGCCACAGAGGGAACCGGTCAGCGACCTGCAGAGCGTCAGGGGTACCGCGCCGTGCGCCTTCGGCGGAGGCGCCCCCCCGGTCCGGCAGATGATCTCCACGCCGGGGTGACGGACCAGCCACGCAGCCAGCGGCCCGGCCTCACGTGTCGGGAGCACATCGACCACGCGGTGGTCTTCGACGCTGGTCAAGACGGTGGAGTAGGTCTGGCCACGACGGATCGCGAAATCGTCCACGCCCACACGCGGCGTGCTGAACGCGGGATCGGGCAATGCCATGACCCTGCGCAACAAGGTCATCCTTCCCGCGCCGAAGCCCAGCTGGGCTGCCAGCCGGGCGCCGGCCCGACCGGCGAGCGCGAGCCCTCGCGCTCCAGGGCATGGTTGAGCCGGGTGGTGAACCGTGCGTACGGGGCAGCCAGCCGCGAGAACCGCTCAGCAAACGTCCGACGCGGACAGTCCGCCGCCCCACAGATGAAACGCCGGACCACCAACCGGATCACGAAGCCCTGCTCAGCGAGCGGAAGATCCTTCAATCTGCGGCGATATCGGTCGTGCACCGGGTCCGAGAAGCGGCCACAGTCCGGACACTCCGCCCCGGCACCCCGGCACCCCGGCACCCCGGCACCCCGGCCCCGCGCCACCACCTCGACCGTACCGAACAAGGCGGTCACCGCCTCGACGTCCAAGTCGTCGATCCCGTCGAACACGAGCGAGTCCCAGAACGATGCAGTGGTCTGCATGACCAGCACGATCACCGCCACCGGCCGACCACGGCAGATACCACAAAGGAGGTGATGGAGCGTCACTTCCGGCTGCCGGGCAGCCAGGCGTACGCGGTCTCACGCGACCCAGCCCCTCGCAATCGAACACCAAGGTGACGTTCCGCGACCGCTCCCCAAGATCTGTGCCAGAACCCAGAAGTCAGGGACGAAACGCCCGGTCAGCGGGGCTCGCTCGGCAGGTCGGCCCGGCTCGCGAGTGCCCGGGCGGGCTGTGCCCGCTCCGGCTGCGTCGGCTCCGGCTGCGTCCGCTCGTAGGCGTGGCCCACCCGCAGCAGGGTCCGCTCGTCGAGGGGGTGTCCGAGCAGTTGGAGGCCGATGGGCAGGCCCGCCGTGTCGTGGCCGACCGGGACGGACAGGGCGGGCACCCCGGTGATGTTCGCCGGGGCGGAGAGGCGGACGTAGGCGTCGGAGACGCCCTCGACCGTGCCGTCGGGCCAGGTGACGGTGGCCTGGCCGACCCGGGCCGCGGTCATCGGGACGGTCGGGGCGGCGATCACGTCGACCTCCTCCAGGACGCGGGCCCACTCGGCGCGCATCAGGGTCCGGGCGCGTTGGGCGCGCAGGTAGTCGCCGGCGCCGAGCAGCTCGCCGGCCTCCAGCAGGACCCGCACGTCCGCCCCGTACAGCTCGGGGGCGGTGCGCAGGGTGCGCGCGTGGTAGGCGGTGGCCTCCGGCACCATCAGGCCCCACTGGGTGGCCTGGAGGTAGCGGGTCAGCGGGATGTCGACCTCGACGGGCCGGGCGCCGAGCTCCGCCAGGTGGCCGACGGCCCGGTGGACGGCATCCGCCACCTCCGGGTCGACGTGGTCGAAGTAGTGGTTGGTCGGCACGCCGACGCGCAGGCCCGTCAGGTCCGCGGCCCGGTCGAGGTCCCGCTGCGGCCGGTGGTCGACGGCGGGGGTGTCCAGCGAGGCGGGGTCGCGCGGGTCGTGCCCGGCGAGGGCGGTCAGGACGAGGGCGGCGTCCTCGACGGTGCGGGTGATCGGCCCGACGTGGTCCAGGGACCAGGACAGCGAGGTGACGCCGTGCCGGGGGACCAGGCCGTACGTCGGCTTGAGGCCGACCACGCCGTTGAGCGCGGCGGGCACCCGGATCGAGCCGCCGGTGTCGGTGCCGAGCGCGAAGGTCGCCGCCCCGGCCGCCACCGCGACGGCGGACCCGCCGCTGGAGCCGCCGGCGACCCGGGAGGCGTCCCAGGCGTTGCCGGTCTGCGGGGTGGTCAGGCCGTAGGCGAACTCGTGGGTGTGGGTCTTGCCGACCAGGACGGCGCCGGCGGCCCGCAGCCGGGCGGTGACCGTACTGTCGGCGCTCGCGCGGTGGTCGGCGCGGACCCGGGAGCTGGCCGTGGTCGGCAGGCCGGCGACGTCGATCAGGTCCTTGAGGCCGACCGGGACGCCGTGCAGCGGCCCCCGGTACCGGCCCCGGGCGATCTCCCGCTCGGCCTCGCGGGCCGCGGCGCGGGCCTGCTCCCCGGTGACCGTGACATAGGCCCCGACCTGCGGCTCCACCCGCTCGATGCGGTCGAGGACGGAGTCGACCAGTTCGACGGGGGACAGTCGCCGCTCCCGGATCTGCTCGGCGGCCTCGGCGAGGGTCAGCTCATGCGGCTGCATCGTTCTTCTCCTTCTCCTTCTTCTCCTGCTCCGGCTCCTGCTCCGGCTCCTGGTGGCCCGCGTGCTCCTGCGTCGCGCGGTAGGCGCTGCCGGGCGGGGTGTCCCCGAAGTCCAGTTCGCGCAGGACGGCGACGACGGAGCGGATGTGCTCGGCGGTGGCCGCGACCTCGGCGTGGCGGTCGTCGGGCAGCGGGAGTCCGGCCAGGGTGGCCCAGCGGGCGGCCTCGGGCGGGGTGAGGGCGGGCGAGGACATTGGAGGATCCCTCTTCCGGTCGGGCGGGAACGGCGGAGCGCCCCGCCGAGAGCTAAAAGCTAACGGCTTGCGTTAGTGCGACTGTAGGTTCTATCGTCACTTAACGCAAACACATTGCTTTTACGGGAGGGAGTCCCATGTCCGGCCTTCTGTCAGGCCCCCTGACCGGCCGTCCGACCGGCCGTCTGACCGGCCCGGTGGCGCGCGCCTCCGCCCACCGGAGGAACCGCGCGGCGACCTTCGCCCTCGACGCGTCCGTCCTGGCGGCCCTGCTGGCCGCCTCCAGCGCCCCGACCCCGCTCTACCCCCTCTACCAGGACCGCTGGGGCCTCTCCGCGCTCGCCGTCACAGTCGTGTTCGCCGCGTACTCCCTGGCCCTGCTGTCGGCCCTGCTCACCACCGGTGCGCTCTCCGACCACCTGGGACGGCGCCCCGTACTGGCCGGCGCACTCCTCGCGGAGGCCGCCTCGATGCTGCTCCTGGCCTCGGCGGACGGCGCCGGCACCCTGACCGCGGCCCGCCTCCTGCAAGGAGCGGCGACCGGCGTGGCCACCAGCGCCGCCGGCGCGGCCCTCCTCGACCTGGCCGACCCCCGGCACCCCGGACGCTCCGCCCTGACCAACACCATCGCCCCGGTCGCCGGCATGGCGGCGGGCGTCCTCGGCTCCACCCTCCTCGTCCGCTTCGCCCCGGCCCCCACCACCACCGTCTACCTGCTGCTGGCGGCGCTCTTCGCGGCCCAGGCGACCGCCGTCGCCTTCACCGCGGAGACGGCCCGCCGCCACCCGGGCGGGCTGCGGTCGCTGCGCCCGCGACTCGCCCTCCCGCCCGCGGCGCGTCGCACCCTGCTGACCACCGGCACCGCCGTCGTCGCCGTCTGGGCCCTGGGCGGCTTCTACTCCTCCCTCGGTCCGGGCCTGGTGCGCCTGGCCGCCCCCGAGGCCCCGCAGGCGGCCCGCGGCATGGTCTTCTTCACCCTCAGCGCCACCGCGACCCTCACCGTGTGGGCCCTGCGCCGCGCCGACCCCCGTACCGCCGTCACCCTCGGCTGCCTCGCCGTCCTGCCGGCCGCGCCCCTCGCCCTGGCCGGACTGCACGGCGCCGGAGCCCCCGCCGTCCACGGCGGCGCGGCCCTGGCCGGCGCGGCCTTCGGCGCCGTCTCCCAGGGGACCCTGCGCCTGCTCCTCGCCCCGCTCGCCGAACGGGACCGCGCCGCGACCCTCGCCGCGTACTACGTGCTCAGCTACCTCTCCATGAGCCTGCCCGCCATCGCCGCGGGCGCCGCCACCCGGCAGTACGGGCTCGGGACCACCTCCCACGCCTACGCCGCCGTCGCCGCCCTGCTCGCCGTGGCCGCCCTCGCGGCCCTCGCCGGGTCACGGCGCCGGGCGGCCGCGGCCCACCCCGACCGCTGACGAACACCCACCGACGTACAGCCCACCGAACCGCAAAGGAAACGACCGACCGTGCAGACCCCCTCCGCCACCCCCGCCACCGCCACCCCCGCCACCGCCCCCTCCTGGACCGTCGGCGACCTCACCGTCCACCGCATCGACGAAGTCCCGCTGCCGCCGGCGACCGGGCCTTGGCTGCTGCCCGACGCCACCCCCGAGGTGGTGGCCGGCCACGACTGGCTGCGCCCCGACTTCGCCGGCCAGGACGGCGTCCTCCACCTCGACAGCCACAGCTTCGCGTTCGTCGTGGACGGGCTGCGGGTGCTGGTCGACACCGGCATCGGCAACGGCAAGCAGCGCGCCAACCCGGCCTGGCACGACCTGCGCACCGACTACCTGGAGCGCCTCACCGCGGCCGGGTTCGCGCCGGAGACCGTCGACCTGGTGGTCCTCACCCACCTGCACGCCGACCACGTCGGCTGGAACACCCGGTGGGAGGACGGCGCGTGGGTGCCGACCTTCCCCGCCGCCCGCTACCTCACCGCCCGCGCCGAGCGGGAGTTCTGGGCCGGGTACGACATGGACGAGGCCCGCGCGCAGATGTTCCGCGACTCCGTCCTCCCGGTCGAGCGGGCCGGACAGCTCGATCTGGTCGACGTCCCGGCCGAGGGCGTGCAGATCGTCCCGGGCCTGCGGCTGATCCCCACCCCCGGCCACACCCCCGGGCACATCGCCGTCGAACTGGCCGACCGCGGCGAGACCGCGCTGATCACCGGCGACTGCGTGCACCACCCGGTGCAGCTCGCCCACCCCGCGATCGGCGCCTGCGTCGACATCGAGCCCGAGCGCTCCGAGGCCACCCGCCGCGCCCTGCTCGCCTCCTTGGCCGGCACCGACGCCCTGCTGCTGGGCACCCACTTCGCCCCGCCCACCGCCGGCCGGGTCGTCGCCCACGGCGACGCCTACCGGCTGCAGCCCGTCCCGGCGGCCTGACCGGCGGCCCGCTCGGCTCCCGCGCCGTGCCGCACCCGCTCGGCAGTCAGATGACTTAACAGGCCCCCGGGCCCGGAGGTCAGGCTGAATCGGCAGGGTTTCGGCGAAAGGGCGGTCAGGTGGGTTCGCAGGTGACGACCGCGTCGGTTCCGGAGGACGCGACGGCGACGCTCTGGAGTGCGGAGCTGTCACGGACACTGGTGCCGGTCGAGGTGGTCCCGCTCGCCGGGCGGCCGCTCGCGGGCCGGCTCGCGTCGCACCGGCTCGGATACGTCCGGATCTCGACGCTGGAGGCCGACGCGGCGCGGGTCTCCCGGACGGCGGCGCTGATCGCACGGGCCCCGCTGACGGAGCCGCAGGTGGGGGTCGGGGTGCAGGTGTCGGGTCGGGCCGTGCTGGAGCAGGACGGGCGGCGGGCGGCGGTGTCGGCGGGCGGGTTCGTGCTGTACGACACGGCGCGGCCGTACTCGGTCGACTACCCGGAGGGTTTCCGCACCCACCTCTTCCACCTGCCGCGCCGGTTGCTGGGCGTGCCGGAGCACGAGCTGCGGCAGGTGGCGGGTACGGCCGTCACTCCGGCCGAGGGGTACGGTTCCGTGCTGGTGCCCTTCCTCAACGCCCTTGCCGCGTTCGCGCACTCCTATCCGGCCCCGGTCGGTGACCGGCTGCCCGGCAGTGTCGCCGACATGCTGAGCACGCTCGTCGCCCAGCTGGCCGCCGTGCACACGGCCGAGGTGCCCGGCGCTCCGAACGAGCACCTGGTGCGCCGGGTGCGGGAGCACATCGACCGGAACCTGGCCGACACGGAACTGTCGCCCGAGACGATCGCACGGGCCCACCACATCTCCGTGCGGTACCTGCACCGGCTGTTCGAGGGCGAGGGCGTGACGGTGAGCCGGCTCATCCAACGGCGCCGGCTGGACGCGTGCGCCCGGGAGCTCGGCCGCCGGGGTCGCACCGCGCCGACGGTGTCGGCGGTCGCCCAACGGTGGGGCTTCGTCAACCCGGCGCATTTCAGCCGGGCCTTCCGGGCCGCCTACGGCGTCTCACCGCGCGAGTGGCGCGCGCTCCGGACCGCCGACACCGGCTGACGACCTGCCCGGTGCGGCCGGGATCCGTGCACGGACAGGCCACTACGGCCGCCGCTGCGGTCGTACGGTCGGGCGGCGTGCGCGTGGCGCGGGGAGGCGCGGCCGGCACCTCGCCCGGCGGCCACCAGGTGCCCGGCACGCGACCCCGTGCCCGTCCGATCACGCCAGGAGCGACGAGTTGTCCGACACCACCCCCGCGCACCTCCGACGACCGGTGCTCGACCGGGCGCTCCAGGAGTTCCTGGACACCTCCGCCGGACAGGCGGCGACGGAGCTCCCGGACCTCTCCCGCCTGGCCCCGGGCGAGGCCCCGGACGAGGCGCGGGACGTCGGCGCGCCGCCCGGCGGGAAGGCAGCCGGCGGGGAGGCGACGGGCGGGGATCCGGACGATCCGTACGGCACCACCACGGAACGGCTCGCCCTGCCCTGCGGACCCACCGGGCGGGTGCACGTCCAGGTGACCAGACCCGTCGGTGCCCCCGAGCCGAGCCCCGTCGTGCTGTTCCTGCCCGGCCTCGGCTGGTCGCTCGGCGACGCCGCCGCCTACGCCCGGCTGGTCCGGGAGTTCGCGCTGGGGACTGACGCCGCCGTGGTGTACGTGGACTACGCCCGGGCCCCCGGGGCCCGCTACCCGGTGGCCGTCGAGCAGTGCTACGCCGTCGCCCGCTGGATCCACGCGCACGGCCGTGAGGTCGGCCTGTCGGAAGACCGGATCGCCGCCGTCGGCGACTCCGCGGGGGGCAACCTGGTGGCGGCGCTGACGCTGCTCGCCCGGCAGCGCGGGGACGTCCGGCTGGTGCACCAGGTACTGCTGTGCCCGGTGACCGCCGCGGACTTCGACACCCCGTCCTACCGCCGGTTCGCGACGGGGTACTTCCTGCACCGCGACCACATGCGCCGGTTCTGGGACGACTACCTGCCCGAGGTGGACCGACGGCGGGAGGTCACGGCCGCGCCGCTGCGGGCCACCCCGGAGCAGCTCGCCGGGCTCCCCCCGGCGCTCGTGGTCACCGCCGAGGCCGACGTGCTGCGGGACGAGGGCGAGGCCTACGCGGCCAGGCTCCGTTCGGCGGGCGTTCCGGTGGTGGCGACGCGCTACCAGGGGGCCGTGCACGGCTTCCTCCTCCTCGACGGGCGCCATCCCACCGGCACCGCCAGGGCCGCGCTGATCCAGGCCGTCGACACCGTGCACGTGGCGTTGCACCGCCGTCCCTGAGGCCGGTGCTCCTGGTGTGGCCGGTGTTCCTGTGAGGCCGGGGTGACCGCCGGGGCGGTGATGCGCGGAGAGTCAACAGCGGATACGCGCAGAGCGCACCACGCCGTGGTGCGGCGGCTAACGTCGGCGTCCGCCGCCGGGCTGCCCGGACCAACCCCGCCGCGAGTTCGGCCGCGAGGCGGGGACCGCACTGTCGGCTCCGACGGCCGATCGATCCGGGAGGAACCCCGTGCCCACCGAACTCTCCACCACGTCCCTGTCCGCCGCCGACCGCGCGGAGTGCTGGCACGAGGCGGTGTCCCGTGCCTTCGTGCCGATGGCGGTGAACCTGCTGGAGGAGGAGCCGTCCCCCGGAACGATCGTCAGCCGCCAGCTCGGCCCGGTGCGGATCTCCCGCGTCCAGGCGGGGCCGCAGGTGGTGTCGCGCGGCAAGCACCTGATCGCCAAGGACGACCGGCGGTCCCTCATCGTCAGCCTCCAGGAGCGGGGCAGCGCGATCAAGGAGCAGGACGGCCGGGAGGCGCTGATCAGGCCGGGCGAGTTCTCCCTCACCGATTCGTCCCACCTGTTCCGCAAGAAGCTCGACGGCGGATTCGCCTTCACCTCCTTCCAGTTCCCCCGCGCCGACCTGGACGTGCCGGAGCGGGACCTGCGGGCACTGACCGCGACGGCCTTCACCGGCAGCGAGGGCATCGCCGCGCTGGTGGCGACCTATCTCGCCCAAATGGCGCGCGAGGCAGGCGGGTTGGAGGAAGCCGCCGGCCGCCGGGCGGCGGCCACCGCGCTCGACCTGGTGGCCCAGCTCGTCGACGAGCGGCTCGAACGCGCCCGGGCGCGGACTCCGCGCAACGCGGCCTCATTGGAGCGCGTCAAGGCCCACATCGTGCGGAACCTCTACGACCCGGACCTGTCACCGGCCGGGATCGCGGCGGCGAACTTCATGTCGGTCCGCTTCCTCCACAAACTGTTCCAGCCCGAGGGGGTCACGGTCGGCGGGTGGATCCGGACGCAGCGGCTGGAGCGCTGCCGCCGGGACCTGCTGCGCCCGATGGCCGGGGAGCTGGGTGTGGCGGGCGTCGCGAGGCGCTGGGGCTTCGCCAACTCCAGCCATTTCAGCCGCGCCTTCCGCGCCGCGTACGGCATGACGCCCCGCGACTGGCAGCTCGGCGGCGGCGGGCCGGCCGACCAGCGCCCAGCCGCGGGCGTCTGAGGGGACGGCACCGGCCACGACCTCGGCCCCGGAGCGGCGAGGGGTGCGCGGACCGGCAGGAGGGCGTGCGCGCTCAGGACAGGCGCCCCGCTTACGTGTTCCTAGCCTGATGACCACCAGCAGCGCGCAACCGAGAGGGCCCAGGAACAGGGGCCCGGGAACAAGGACTCAGGAATGACGAATCACGACACCCCGACCGTCGTGCTGGTGCACGGCGCCTTCGCCGACGCCTCCAGCTTCGCCCGGGTCGTCCCCGAACTGCTCGCCGACGGACTGGAGGTGGTGGCACCGGCCGTGCCCAACCGCAGCCTGCTCGGCGACGCCGCCTACATCGCGTCGGTGGTCCGGGGCATCCCCGGCCCCGTTGTGCTGGTCGGACACTCCTACGGGGGCGCCGTGATCACCGTCGCCGGCGCCGAGGAGAACGTCAAGGCACTGGTGTACCTGGCCGGTTACGCCCTGGAGGAGGGGGAGAGCCTGGGCGAGCTGCAGGGCCGTTTCCCCGACTCCGAGCTCGCCTCGGCGCTGGTGTACACGCCCTTCCCGCTGGAGGGTGCGGACGGCGGGGGCACCGACGTCTCGGTCGAGGTCGACCGCTTCCCGGCGATCTTCGCCGCCGACGTCGACCCGGCACTCGCCCGGGTCCTCGCGGTCTCGCAACGCCCGCTCGCCGCCGCGGCCTTCGGCGAGGCCGCGCCGGTCGCCGCGTGGCGGAGCAAGCCGTCCTGGGGGCTCGTCTCCTCCGCCGACCGGACCATCAACCCCGAGGTCGAGCGGTTCGGCTACCGGCGGGCCGGGATGACCACCGTCGAGGTCGACTCCTCGCACCTGGTCATGCTCGCCCACCCCGAGCCGGTCGCCGACCTGATCCGCACCGCCGTCCGCACCGTCACCCACTGACCGGGAGAACCACCGTGACCAGCCAGCCGCGCCTCCACCAGCACACCCCCGAGATCCAGGCCTTCGGCACCGTCACCCAGCTGCCGATCGCGCTCTCCCACGACGCCCGGCTCTACTCGTGCCAGCGGCTCAACCGCGTCCTCGCCGACACCCAGTTCCTGTACGCGCTGTACAAGAAGCACCACTGGGGCATGCGCGGCCCGACCTTCTACCAGCTGCACCTGCTTCTCGACAAGCACGCCCAGGAGCAGCTGGCCCTGGTCGACGAGCTGGCCGAGCGGGTGCAGAGCCTGGGCGGCGTCGCGGTGGGCGACCCCCGCCACGCCGCCGAGATCACCGGCGTACCGCGCCCGCCGGACGGCGTCGAGGACGCACCGGCGATGCTCTCGCGGCTCCTCGACGCCCACGAGGCCATCCTCGCGGAGGCCCGCGACGCGGCCACCCGCACCGCGCGGCTCGGCGACGACGGCACCCAGGACCTCCTGGTCTCGCAGGTCATCCGCACCGGCGAGGCCCAGGTCTGGTTCCTCGCCGAGCACCTCGTCGTCACCCCCGGGCCCGCGGCGTGAGCAGCGGGGGGGGGGGGCGCGGGCCCCCCCCCCCCCCCCCCCCCCCCCCACGCTGGGCCCGCCCCCGCACACGCGGGGGGGCGCGCGCGCCGCCCCCCCCCGCGCAGGGCGAGAGAGCGGGGGGT
>NZ_JBHYGR010000004.1:87407-121739 GCF_042738155.1 Kitasatospora sp. NPDC059088
GTGGTGGTGGCTCTTCTTTTTTTACTCGTCGCGTGGGTCGGCCCCGCCGCCTGCCTCGGTCTCGCCCCCCGGCCCGCCGGGGTGGCCCGGGGCGCGGGGGCCCGTTCCCCAGGACGGGCCCCGCCCACGCCTGATTGTCCGGCCCCGCTCAGCCGCGGTAGGCCTCCAGCAGGCGCAGCCAGACCTCGCTGATGGTCGGGTAGGCGGGGACGGCGTGCCAGAGCCGACCTATCGGCACCTCCCCGGCGACGGCGACGGTCGCCGAGTGGAGCAGTTCCGCGACCCCGGACCCGACGAAGGTCGCCCCCACCACGGTCTCGCGGTCCAGGTCGACCACGACCCTGGCCTGCCCGCGGTACCCGTCGGCGTACAGCGCGGCCCCCGCGACGTCGCCGATCCGGTAGTCGACGGCCCGCACGCGCCGGCCGGCCGCGGCTGCTTCGGCGAGGGTGGGCCCGACCGAGGCGACCTCCGGGTCCGTGAAGACCACGTGGGGCACGGCCGCGTGGTCGGCGGTCGCGACGCTGCGCCCCCAGGGCAGCAGGTCGAGCCCACGCCCGGACGCCCGGTCGGCGATCACGGCGCCGAAGACCCGTCCCTGGTACTTGCCCTGATGGGTCAGCAGGGCGCGGTGGTTGACGTCGCCGGCCGCGTAGAGCCAGCCGCCGGTCACGCCCACGGCCAGTCCGGTGTCGTCCACCTCGATCCAGTCCCCGGGCTCCAGTCCGACCGTCTCCAGTCCCAGGTCGCCGGTTGTGGGCCGCCTCCCGGTGGCGAACAGCACCTCGTCGGCCCGCAGTTCACCGTGCTCGCCGAGGTCCAGGACGACCCCGCCGTCCCGGGCCAGGCCGGCCACCGACACCCCGAAGCGCAGCTCGACCCCGGACTCCCGGAGCGCCTCGGCCACCAGCCGGCCGGCGAAGGGTTCCAGTCGGGGGAGGAGGGCCCCGCCCCGGACCAGCAGGGTCACCCGGCTGCCCAGCGCACTCCAGGCCGTGGCCAGTTCCACGGCGACCGCGCCGCCGCCGACGACGGCCAGCCGGCCGGGGGCCTCGGGTGCGCTGGTCCCCTCGCGACTGGTCCACACACCCGTGTGCTCGATGCCCGGCAGGTCGGGCAGGGCGGCACCGGTGCCGGTGCAGACGGCCACGGCGTGACGTGCGGTCAGGGTGCGGCGGCCGGAGCCGGGGAGGTCCACCACCACCCGCCGTTCGCCGTCCAGCCGGCCGTGCCCGCGGACCAGGGTGATCCCGGCGGAGTCCAGCCAGGCCACCTGGCCGTCGTCCCGCCACAGCGAGGCGAAGTCGTCCCGGCGCCGCAGTACCGCGTCGGCGTCCGGCCCGCCGGTGACAGCGGCCCTCGCACCGGGCAGCCGCTGCGCCTCCCGCAGCGCGGCCGGCGGCCGGAGCAGTGCCTTGCTCGGCATGCACGCCCAGTACGAGCACTCGCCGCCCACGAGCTCGCGTTCGACGATCGCCACGCTCAGCCCGCCGGCCCGCGCGCGGTCCGCGAGGTTCTCCCCGGTCGGACCGGCACCCAGCACCACGAGGTCGAACTCGTCGGTTCCGTTCATCTCTTCGCCCGTTCCCTCACACCATCTGATGGTCATTCGCCGGAAGCCCTGTGGTGAGCAGGTCCGGCTCCTGGACGACGCTAGGCATCCCGACCGCGTCGGCGTGTTCTCTGCGTGCTCGGCACCGTCCCCAGCAGGCACGGAGTGTCCTCGGCGTTCCGTCGTGCCCGGCGGCACCTCGGTTCGCAGTTGTCCGAGGGACGCGCTGTGCGCTGCGAGGCAACCGACGATGCGCTGCGAAGGCATCGGGGGCACCGCGGGCCGCCTAGGTTCGCCGGGAGGCAGCCGCACCCGCCCGCGGATGACCGCGCGCCCCTGCCTCCCCCGCACCCGCCCGTTCCGCGTACCCTCCGGAGACCTCATGGCCCCACCGGCCGCCGTAGACCTGTCCAGGTGGCAGTTCGCCATCACGGCGATCTTCCACATGTCCTTCCCGGCCCTCACGGTCGGCCTCTCCGTGCTGCTCGCCGTAGTGCAGACCGCCTACGTGCGCACCGGCAACCCGCTCTACCAGCAGATCTTCCGCTTCTGGAAGAAGATCTTCGCGGTCGGCTTCGGCCTCGGTGTCGTCGCGGGCACCGTGATGACCTTCGAGTTCGGCCTCAACTGGGGCGTCTTCGCCCATGCCGTCGGACCGGTCATCGGGGTCACCATCGGCATGGAGGTCATCACGGCCTTCTTCCTGGAGGCCGGCTTCATCGGCGTCATGCTCTACGGCGAAGGCCGGGTCCGCCCCCGGACGATGGCCTTCGCCTCCTGGATGGTGGCCTTCGGCACCCTGCTGTCCACCACCTGGATCATGTCCGCCAACAGCTGGATGCAGGATCCGGTCGGGTACACCGAGACGGCCGGCCAGTTCCGTCCGAGCGACTGGACCGAGATCCTGCTCAACCCGGCCTTCACCTACCGCTTCCCGCACATGCTGCTGGCCGTGCTGATCAGCGCGAGCTGGTTCGTCGGCGGCATCTCCGCCTGGTACCTGGTCAAGCAGCGCCGGGCGGCCCTGCCGTTCGCGCGCCGCTGCCTGTCCATCGCCCTCGGCGTGCTCGCCGTCCTGATGCCGGTGCAGCTGTACATCGGCGACGCCACCGCCATCTTCATGGCGCAGCACCAGCCCGCGAAACTCCAGGCTTTCGAGGGGAACTGGCGCACCGACAACAACGGGTACAACCTGGTCGTCGTCCCCGACACCGACCGGGGCACCAACGACCTGCGCGTCACCGTCCCCCACCTGGGCGCGGTGATCGGCCACGACCTCACCGGGGAGGCCCCGGTGCCCGGTCTGCTGGAGACCCCGCCCGACCAGCGGCCCAACATGTGGAGCGCCTTCTACGGCTTCCACGCCATGTACTTCACCGCCCTGGCCATGTTCGCCACCGCCCTCGCGGGACTGGTGCTGCGCCTGCGCAGGCGGCTGTTCGACTCCCGCCGCTTCCTGCGCTGGATGGTCTGGATGACACCGGCCGGCGTCATCGCCATCACCGGCGGGTGGATCACCGCCGAGACCGGGCGGCAGCCCTGGGTGGTCTACGGCAAGCTGCGCACGGCCGACGCGCTGTCGCACCTGACCACCGCGCAGGCCGCCACCACCCTGGCCGCCTTCGTGCTCCTCTACGCGGCCCTGCTGGCCGTCTGGATCCGCTACATCGTCCGCACGGTCAAGGCCGGCCCGGACCTGCCCGCGGACTCCGCCGCGGTGACCGCCCCCGGAACGGAGACCCCCGTTGCTTGAGTACGCCACCTACGCGCTCGTCCTGCTCTCGCTCGGCATGTACGTCGTCCTGGACGGCTACGACCTGGGCGTCGGCATGCTCAGCCTGTTCGCCAAGGGGAAGGACCGGCGGGAGTACGGCGAGCTGATCGCCACCGCCTGGGACGCCAACGAGAGCTGGCTCGTGCTGGCCGGCGTCGCCCTGTGGGCCGGGCTGCCCGGGGTGTACGCGACCGTGCTGCCCGGGGTCTACCTGCCGCTGATCGGCATGCTCCTGGCGATCATCCTGCGCGGCATGGGCCTGGAGTTCCAGAGCGCCGCCGCCGGCTACCGGCGCGGCTGGGCCCTCCTCTTCGGCGCCTCCTCCCTCGCCGCGACCCTCTGCCAGGGCCTGGTGCTCGGTGGTGTGCTGACCGGACTGGAGCAACGGGACGGGTCGTTCAGCGGCGGCGCCTTCGACTGGCTGACCTCCTACGGCGTGCTGTGCGCACTCGGCCTGGTGGCGCTCTACCTGGTGGCCGGCGCCGCCTGGCTGCAGGACAAGACCGAGGGCGCCGCCCGCGAGCAGGCGGGGCGGGCCGGGCGCCCGCTGCTGGCGGCCACCGCCGTGGCCGCGCTGGTCCTCGGGTTCGGCCTGGAGGCCGCCGATCCGCAGGAGTTCCGGTTCGACGAGCCGCTGCGCGCGGCGCTGTTCTGGACCGCCGTCGCCGGGGCGGCGGCCGCGGGCGCGGTGGCCTGGCACGGCTTCGGACGGCGGCCGGACTGGCGGCCCTTCGCGGGTGTGGTCACGGCCCAGGCCTGCGGCCTGCTCGCGCTGGCGGCCGCGACCGCCCCGGTGGTCGTCCCGCCCGGACTGACGCTCCACCAGGCGTCCAGCCCGGCCGACTCGCAGGCCTTCCTGGTGGTCGGCGTGGGGCTCTGCATGCCGGTGGTGCTCGCGTACAACGCGTACGCCTGGTGGGCCTTCCGCGGCAAGTTCACGCAGACCCCGGAGGAGCCCCTCGCCCCGCTGCGGGTGCGGACGGGAGGGGGCCGCCCGGTCCGGCCCGAGCCGGGCGGCTTCGTGGTCGTCCTCCGGCGCGTACTGCTCACCGTGCTGGGCGTCGGGCTGGCGGCCGTGTCCCAGGACGTCTTCGGCGGGGTCGCCGACTGGATCGACCCCGTCGGCATCGCCCTGCTCTCGACGGCGGCCCTGGTCGCCTGGCTGTGGGGCGACCGGCGGGACCAGCGGGACGGGGTCTTCGACCTCGACCCCGTCGACCCGGCGGCTCCGGCCGGTCCGGGTGACCCGGACGCGACCCGGGCCGGCGCATGAGCGCCTCGGCCGCCCTGCTGGCCGGGCTCGGTGACGAGCGCGCGGGGAGCCGGGACGACGAGGTGTCGGCCCGCCTGCACGCCTGGTCCGGGCCCGGACGCGGGGAGTTGCGCCGGGCCGGACTGCTGCGCGGGCTGGCCCCGCTGGGCACCGTGCTCTGGGCGGCGGGCCTGGCCTGGGCCGCCCAGCGCGGGCTCACCGGCCGGCCCGGCGGGGGCGTCATGGCGGAGGTCCTGGTCGGTGCCGGGCTGGTGCCGGCCGGCCTCGCGCTCCGGTCCGTGCTGCTGTCCGCCGCCGACGCGGCCGCCGCCCGCGGCGCCCGCCGGGTGCGTACGGCCCTGCGCGAGCGGCTGCTCGCCGCGGCTCTGCCCGCGCACGGGCCGGCCCGCGCCGGTGTCGACGACGCCGCCCTCGCCGAGTCCCTGACCGGCGAGGTCGCCCGGCTCACCGAGTGGCTCACCGAATACGTCCCGGCCCGGACCACGATGCTCCTGGGCAGCGGCCTGACCCTCGCCGCCATCGCGGTCCGCAGCTGGTTCGTGGCCCTGATCCTGGTCGCCGCCACCCCGTTGCTGCCCGCCAACCTGAAGGTCATCGGCCTGGGCACGCAGGTCGCCGTGCACGCGCAGCTCACGGCGGTGCGCCGCCACGGCGCACGCCTGCTCGACCAGCTGCGCGGCCTGCCCACCCTGATCGGACTGGGCGCCCGGGACACCGCCGCGAGCACGCTGCGCGAGGACGACGAGGAGCTGGCGCGCCGCACCCAGGCGGTGCTACGGGTCGCCTTCCTCTCCACCGCCTGGATCGAACTGCTGATCACCGGCACCCTCGCCGTGGTCGCGACCTACTGCGGCCTGGCACTCCTCGACTACCTCCAACTGCCGCTGGCACCAAGCAGGATGGACCTGGACACCGCGCTCTTCGTGCTGGTCCTCACCCCCGCCTACTTCGCCCCCGCGCGCGCCCTGGCGTACGGCTACCACGCCCGCGCCGAGGCCCGGGCCGCAGCCGAGCTGATCGACGGGGTCCTCGCCGGCGGCGCTGCGGATCCGGACCCGCCCGTGCCGGCCCGCCGCACCGGCGGCGCCATCGGCGTACGGCTGGACCGTGCGACGGTCCGTCACCCCGACCGTGAAGACCCGGCACTGGACGACGTGACCCTCCACCTCGCCCCCGGCACCCTCCTCGCCGTCACCGGCCCCAGCGGCGCGGGCAAGTCGACCCTGCTCGCCGTCGCCGCAGGCCTGGCCGAGCCCACCGCCGGAACCGTCGCCCACGCGTGGGAGGGCACGCTCCACCCGCCCTCACCCGCGTCCGTCGCCTGGGTCGGCCAGCCCGCGCACCTGCTGCCCGGCACCGTCCGGGACAACCTGCTGCTCGCCCGCCCCGGGGTCACCGACGCGGAACTCGCCGACGCCTTCCGCGCGCTCGGCTTCGGCGACGTGCTCGACGACCTGCCGGGCGGACTCGACACTCCGCTCGGCGAGCGCGGCAGCGGGCTCTCCTCCGGCCAGTCCCAGCAGCTCTCGTTGGTACGGGCCCTGCTCCGGGACGCCCCGCTGCTCTGCCTCGACGAGCCCACCGCCCACCTCGACCCGGTGGCGGAGGCCCGCGTGCTGACGGCCCTGCGCACGCTGACCCGCGGCCGGACCGTACTGCTCGCCACCCACAGCCCCGCGCTGCTCCCCCTCGCGGACCGCACGATCCGCCTCGACCGGGGGAGGGCCCGATGAACGCCTGGACCCTGCTGCGCCGTGCGGTTCCCCGCCGCGACCTGGCCGTCGGCATCGCGCTGGCCGCGGCGGCCGAGGTGAGCGCGGCGGCGCTGCTGGGCCTGTCCGGCTGGTTCCTGACGACCTGTGCGCTGGTGACGCTGCTGGCCGACACCACCTGGTCGTGGATGTACCCGTCGGGAGGTGTCCGTGCCCTGGCCCTGCTGCGCACCTCGCTGCGCTACCTGGAACGGCTGGTCAGCCACCGGGTCGTCCTCGCCACGACCGTGACGCTGCGCGGCCGCCTGGTCCGGGGCGCGGGCGACCTGAGCGCGCGCGAACTCCGGGCCCGACGCGACGGGGCACTGCTGGCCCGCCTGACCACCGATGCGGAGACGGTGGCCGGGCTGCCCGCCCAGGTCGTCGCGCCACTCGCCGGCTGCGCCGTCACCGCGGTACTGGTGGAGGCGCTGCTGCTGGGGGCGAGCCCGCTGCTCGGCGCGGCCGAGCTCGCGGTGTTCGCGGGCGGCACCTGGTGGGCGGTCCGCACCGGCCGCCGGGCCCGACGCCACCTCGCGAGCGCCGCCGACGCCCGCACCGGCGCCCGGACGGACCTGATCGCCGCCAGGGCCGCCTTCAACGAACTGCGCTGCCTGGACGCGGTGCCGCAGACCCGAGGCGTCGTCGCGACGGCGCTGGAGCGCGAGGAGGCGGCCACCGCCGCCGCGGCGGCCGAGCAGCGGACGGGCCGGCTGGGCCTGCGGCTGCTGGCCGCCCTCGGCCAGGGCCTCGCCCTGCTGCTCGCACTGCGGGCGGGCGGCTGGTCGCAGCCGGTGGCCGACGTCGTCGGCGAGGTGCTGCTGCTCACGGCGGTGTGGGACCTGCTGGACCGCTTTCCGCAGCTGCTCCAGGACCTGGCCGCCGCCCAGGACGCGGCCGCGCGCCTCGGCCCGCTCGCCGCGACCCCCGCCGACCGGCGACAGCCCACGCCCACGGGGGGCGCTCCGGTGCTCACCGTGGCAGGCCTCCCCACTGCCGACGGCGGACGGCCGCTCTCGTTCGCCGTCGAAGCCCCCCGCCTGGTCGTCGTCACCGGTCCCAACGGCAGCGGGAAGTCCACCCTCCTCGGGCAGTTGGCCGGACGGCTGCCGACCGCCTCCGGCCGGGTGCGGCTGGGCGGCGCCCCCGTCGCGGACCTGCCTGCCGAGGCCGTCGCCGATGTGCTCACCCTGGTCGAGGCCGACGACTGGCTCGCCGACACGACCGTCTCGGCCAACCTGTGCCTGGCCGCGCCCCACGCCGACCGAGGGCAACTGCGCGCCGCCCTGGCAGCGGTCGGCCTCGACGGCCTGCGCCTGGACACCCCGGTCGGCCCCGGCGGCCGCGCCCTGTCCCAAGGACAGCGGCGCCGCCTCACCGTCGCCCGCGCGATCCTGCGGCGTCCGCGCATCCTGCTGCTCGACGAACCCACCGCCGGACTCGACCGCCCGACCGCCCGGGCCCTGCTGCGCGAGCTGCGCCGCGCGCTGCCCGACTCGGCCCTGGTCCTCGCCGTGCAGGACCAGGACCTCGCCCTGCTCCCGTGGCGACCGGACACCACCGTCCCGCTGACCGGTGCGAGGGCTCCTCAGCCGGCCTGAGGAACCGACGGAATCCCGCGCGGACCCGGGGGCGTTCCGGATCGGGACGGGGGAACAGGTCGGCCGGGTTCTCAGTCGACGTGCAGGGTGAGCTGGGCGGTGTGCAGCTGCCCGGCCGCCTGGAACTGGAGGAAGACCCGCCAGTTGCCCGGCTCGGGGAGCAGGGCGTGGAACGTCAGCGTCGGCCCGCCGTGATCACCGTCGACCGCGTCGGCCGGGTGGAGGTGGGCCAGTGCCTGGTCGCCCTCGTGGAAGGCGCTGAGGTGGGCGTAGGCGTCCAGGTACGGCTGGAGGTCGGTCACCGGTCGGCCGTCCCGGCTCACGGTCGCCGTCAACTGGTGTGCGCCGGACATCGGTCGGGCGTGCAGGGAGACGGTGTAGCCGTCGACCGTGGTGGTGTCGCTCGGGGTGGGCAGGGGCACCGGGACGGCAGGGCCGGGCACCGTGACGGTGCGGCTGAGGACGAGCTCGGCGGCGTGGGCGCCGGTGTTCGGGATGAAGTCGGCGTACAGCCGCCAGCTGCCCGGGGTGAGCGCCGCCAGGTCGGCGGTCCAGGTGCCGTCCTCGGCCATCTCCGGGTGCAGGTGCTGGAAGCCGGTGAGGTCGCTGCGGATCGCGTAGAAGTGCAGCTTCTCGGTCTGGTGGACGGCGAAGTCGGTGACCGGGGCACCGCCCGGGCCGGTGACGGTGAACCGGAAGGCCGTCGGTCGCCCGGCGGGCACGCCGCAGGTCGCGGTGGAGAGCCGGTAGCCGTCCTGCTCGGCGGCGAGACCGCGGGCGGGCACCGGGGAGGTGGCCGCCGCCGCAACCGGCGGGGGAGCGGGGGTGGCGGCCGGGGCCGACGGGGCGGGCGAGGCCGCGGCCATCCCGAGCAGGAGCAGCACGGGCACGCAGGAGGCGAGCAGCCAGCCCCGGGAGAACGGACGAGCAGGCGGAGCGGTCATGGGCAGGCCCTTCCGGTTGCGGGCGCGTCGGAACGGACGCCGTCCGGGACCGAGGGGATTCGGCCCCGCTGCACAGGAGAACGCTGCCGCCGCGCGCGATAACCGAAAGTCGGCGTCCGCCGCACCGCCCCGCGGCCACCGGGTGACCCCCGTCCTCGCCCGACGAGAGCCCGGGCCGACGCGAACCGGGGAGCCGAGGGGTGCGGCGTCCGTTTGTGGGCGGAGCGCCGGTGGGGCCTCGCTCGTTCATGGCTCTGACCAGGGAGGATTCGGTTGCGGGGGCCTGACAGGTTGTAGCATCGGGTGCTCGCCGGACGGGTCGGGCGGACCTGAGGGGGAGTGCGTGACGGACGGTGGGCGGGGCCGGGCCCTGGTCGGGCGGCAGCGGGAGACGGAGGTGCTCACCGCGGCGCTGGTGCAGGCGGTCGACGGCCGGAGCGGTTCCACGGTGCTGCTGCGGGGCGAGGCCGGGGTCGGCAAGAGCACGCTGCTCGGCTGGGTCGAGCGGGCGGCGCGCGAGCGCGGGTTCACCGTGTTGCGGGCGGTCGGCACGGAGGCGGAGACGGACCTCGCCTTCGGCGCGCTCCACCAGGTGTTCTGGCCGCTGCTGCGGCGGTCCGGCGCCCTGTCGGCGCACCAGCGCGAGGCGCTGGAGAGCGCGTTGGGCGTGCGGTCCGGCACGCCGACCGGATTCGCCGTCGGTGCCGCCGCGCTCACGCTGCTCGACGAGGCGGTGCGGACGGCCCCGGTGCTGCTCGTCCTGGACGACCTGCACTGGATCGACTCGTCGAGCGCGACGGTCTTCGCCTTCCTGCACCGGCGCAGCGCCGACCTGCCGCTGGTGATCGTCGGGGCCGGGCGGCCGGACGGCCCGGCCGACCGGACCTGGTCGGCCGAGACCTGGTCGGCCGAGGCCCTCGACCTGCGGGCGCTGCCTCCCGTCGACGCCGCGCTGCTGCTGGGCGCCCACCACCCCGACCTCGCGGCGACCACCCGGGAGCGGGTCCTCGCCGAGGCGGCCGGCAACGCGCTGGCGCTGGTGGAGCTGCCGCGCCAGCTGGCGTCCGCACAGCAGCGGGGACTCGCGCCGCTGCCGGAGCCGCTGCCGCTGGGGCGGAAGCTGGAGCGGCTGTTCACGGACCGGCTGGAGACGATGACGCCGGAGGTCGGACGCCTGCTGCTGCTGGGCGCGCTGGCCACCGGACCGGAGTTCGGCGGGGCCGCGTGGCTGCGCGCGGTCGCGGACGACGGCGCGCGGGAGACCCTGGCACGGATCGAGGCGGACGGTCTGGCCCGGCTCGACGAGGCCGGGCAACTGGCCTTCCGGCACCCCCTGGTGCGCGCGGCGGTGGTCTCGGCGGCCTCGGACGCCGAGCGCCGGGCGGCCCACCGCACCCTCGCCGCGGTGCTCGCGCCCGACGACCCCCGGCGGCTGAGCCACGAGGCCTCGGCCGCCTGGCTCCCGGACGAGGACCTGGCACGCCGCCTGGAACGGGCCGGGCGCGAGCTGGCCGGGCGCGGGGGCGACGCGGAGGGCGCGCTCCTGCTCGAACGCGGCGCCGGCCTCAGCCCCGGCTCCTGCGACCGCGCCCGCCGGCTCACCTGGGCCGCGGTGATGGCGGCCCGCGGTGGTCAACTGCGGCACGCCGCGGCCCTGGTGGAGGAGCTGCGGACCAGTACGGTGCCCCCGGACGTCGCCCCGCTGTTCGGGTACGCGGTGGTCTACGCCGACCAGAGCCACCACGTCGACTTCGAGTCCTCCGCCACGCTGCTGCCCGCGGCCCTCGACGCGTTGACCGAGCCGGGCGCCGACACCTTCGGGGGCCTCACGGAGCAGGTCTTCTTCAAGCTGCTGCTGGCCGCCGGCTACACCGACGACCCCCGGATCTGGCGCGCCCTGGAACGGCACCGGGACGGCGTCCCGGAGGTGGGGCGGCTCTGCCTGCGGGCCTGGACCGACCCGGGGCCGGACGCGGCCGCCGCCCTGCGGCGGGCGGCCGAGGCGATGACGGAGGAACAGGAGGCCGGTGCCGCCTGGCTCGTGCTGTGGACGGCGTCGGCGCTCGACTGCCCCGAGAGCGACCTCTGGCAGCGCGTCGCCGGGCTGCACGGCTACGCCACCCAGGGCTCGGTGGCGAAGGCCAAGGCCCACCAGGACTATCTGCTCGGGCACTGGGACCAGGCCGCCGTCAGCCTGCGCGAGGCCGAGATCGCGGACGAACTGGGCTACCACACCAATGCGTTGATGTTCCGCCAGTACCATGCCCACTTCCTGGCCGGGCGCGGCGACGAGGCCGGGCTGAGGGCGGTCGACGAGGTCGTCCGGCCCGTCGCCACCCGGGCCCGGCTGCGGTACGTCCTCGACCGGCTGACCCACCTGCGCGGGCTGGCCGCGCTCGCCCACCGGCGCTACGAGGAGGCGTACGGGCACTTCTGCGGGCTCACCCCGCCCGGACTGCTGCCCGCGGGCCCGCCCTGGTACCACGCGCTGGTCCTCGACCTGGTGACGGCGGCCGTGCACACCGGCCGGCGGGACGAGGCCCGGGCCCACCTGGCGGCGGCGCGCGCGGCCCGCTCCGCGGAGATCTCCGACCGGCACGCCTTCCTGTTCGCGGCCGCGGTCGCGCTGGCCGCCGAGGACGACGAGGCCGAGGAGGCCTACCGGACCGCGTACGCCGTGCCGGGGGCGGAGCGTTGGGCGTTCGAGCTCGCCCGGCTGCGGCTCGCCCACGGTTCGTGGCTCCGGCGGCGCCACCGGGCCGGGGCCCGGGGGGTGCTGCGGGTGGCGCAGCACGTGTTCCGGCGCCTCCGGGCCGACCCGTGGACGCGGTACTGCGAGGAGGAGCTCCGGGCCGCGGGAGACCAGGTGGCGCTGCCGCCGGGCGGCCCGGCCGCGGAGCCCGGCGGCCTCACCGGCCAGGAGCTGCGGATCGCCCGGCTGGCCGCGACCGGCCTGACCAACCGGGAGATCGGGCAGCAGCTCCAGCTGTCGCCCCGGACGGTCGGGGCGCACCTCTACAAGATCTTCCCGAAGCTCGGCATCACCTCGCGGGCCGCGCTCGCGCACGCCCTTGGCAGCGGCTGAGCTTTTGAGTCGCCCGCCGCCCGCCGCCCGCCGCCCGCCGCCCGCCGCCCGCCGCCCGCCGCCCGCGCCAGGGTTGCCCACCTGCTGCCGGTGTCACCTGCGCTGGACCGGCCGGTCCCAGCGCGGGGCTGCTGCGCGCTCGCAGCCCCGGCAGCCTGTGGGCCCCTGGGGGCCTGCCCTCCTCCTCCGCCTCCGCTTCACCCGCCGCCCTCGCGGCTCCGCCTCCCGTGTAGGCAGGCCCGACTTCCTGCTGCGGCCCTCGAATCCCTCGGCCCGCCTCCTCCTCCGCCCTGCCTCCCTCTCGCTCTCGGGCCCCGCTCTGGCGCAGGCCTCGTCCGTCGTTCCGCTCTCGCCCTTGGGGCCAGGGGCCGGCTACCGGTTGCCGACTGCCTGTTCCCACACCCAGGCCGCGATGCCCACCCGGTTACGGGCACCGAGCTTGCGCTGGATGTTGGCGAGGTGGTTCTTCACCGTTCCCGGTGAGATGAAGAGCCCGGCGCCGATCTCGGCGTTGGTCGCTCCATCGGCCACCAGCTCAGCGATCTCCTTTTCCCTCTCGGTCAGTTCTTCCACCGGGCCGGCTATCGACGGGCCCGGCACGCCTCCCCCGCCCGCGGCCCCAGGCTTCGGTGTGGCGCCCGGCAGTGCCATGTGCTGCAACAGCCGAACGGTCACCTGCGGACTGATCAACGCGTCCCCGGCCATCGCTGCCCTGACCGCCTCGATCAACAGGCCCGGCCCCGAGCGCTTGAGCAGGAAGCCCGCCGCACCGTGCCGCAAGGCCGTGTGCACGTACTCGTCCAGGTCGAAGGTCGTCACCACGATCACCTTGCACTGACCGGCGAGTTGCCGCGTGACCTCCAGGCCGTCGAGCTTCGGCATCCGGATGTCCGCGAGCACCACGTCCGGCCGCAGCCTGTTCGCTTCCTGTACCGCCGCGGCACCGTCCGCCGCCTCCGCCACCACCGTCATGTCCGGCTGGACGTCCAGGATCATCCTGAACGCGCTGCGAATGTCCGCCTGGTCATCGGCGACCAGGATCCGGATCGGCTTTGCGCTGCTGCTCATCCGCTCTTCTCCCCTGCACCCGCACTCGTCCTCATCGGGGTCTCCGGCCGCTCCGGTTCCCCCCGACCCTCCAACGGCAGCCTCGCCGTCACACGCCACGCCTCCCGCTCATGCACTCCCGCCTCGAAGGTGCCGCCGAGCGCCTCCACCCGCGCGGCCAGACCAGGCAGTCCGCTGCCGCCGCCACGCCGGGGCCGACTGGCCGCCCCCGCCGGCCGACCGTCGTTCGTCACGGTCAGCTCCAGCCACTCGCCGACGCGGCACGCCTGGACGTCGACCCGTCCGGCGCCCTGGGCGTGCCGTCGGACATTCGTCAGCGCCTCAACGACGATCCGGTGGACCGTCCCTCCCAGCTCCCTCGGAACCGGCTGCTCCGGCAGTTCCAGCCGGACCTCGGGGCCGCCCGCGGCGGTGAACCGCTCGGCCACCTCCGCGAGTTCCGACAGCCCCGGCTGTGGGCCGCGCCCGGTCCCCTCCTCCGTGCGCAGCAGCTGGACCGTCCGGTCCAGTGATGCCAGGGCCCGCTGCCCGGCTTGCTCTATCCGTTCGAACATGGCGACCGCACGGGCCGCGTCGACCGAGGCCAGGTAAGCACCGGCCTGGGCCTGGGCCACCATGCCGCTGACGTCGTGCGCCACGAAGTCGTGGAGATCGTGGGCCAGTTCGAGCCGCTGGGCCCGCCTGGCCTCGACCACCGCCTTGGCGCGTCCCTCGTCCAGGCCCCTCAGGTAGAGCCCGATCAGGACGGCCGGCAGGGAGAGCGCCGAGCCGAAGCCGAAGATCGTGAGGACGTCCCCGGGCCCTTCGACGAACGCGAACCTGGTCAGCCAGAGGGCGACCGCTGCGCATGCCGTCCAGGCCGCCAGTGCGCACCGCGGGCCGTCCTCGGTGCGCAGAGTGATGACCACCGACAGCAGCAGGACGGCCAGTTCGACCAGTCCGAGCAGCCCGGCCCAGCGGTCGTCCTCCATCCAGCGGCCGAGGATCCAGACGGCGGCCGTGACCACCGCCGAGGACGCCCCGAGCGCCAAGGTCACGGCTGCCGCGCCACGGCGGCCCCGCGCCGACCAGGCGGGCAGTGCCAGGACCAGGACGACCCCGGACAGGATCTGAGTCATCGTCATCACCTCTCCTCGACTCTTCGACTGCCGTCACATTACGGCGCGGGAGGGGCGGCACACCTGTGCCGATCGGCACATTTCAAAGGGCAGTTGAGCAGGAGGAACAGCCCGATCGGCATCTGCCGCCGGCCCTTCCCGAGCGCCAGTCTTGAGTCATCGCACCGGCCACGGGGCCGGAGCCGAAGGGAGTGCACCGCCATGTCGAAGCTCATGATCAATGCCCGTCTGTCCGACCACCGGATCGGCCCGGTCGACGCGGTCGTGCCGGACGTCCCGCCCGCCCCGCGCTGGGCCCGGATCGCCGCCGCGGCCGCCGCGCTCAGCACGGTTCCCTCGGGACTGTGGCGGATCGTCTTCGGCTTCGGCGTCCCGCTCGGTTTCAGCGGGGCGACGGCTGCAGCGTACGCGGCGCACCAGCCGGGCTGGGGCACGGTCTACTGCGTGGCGCTGAGTGCGCTGGCGGAGGGGCTGGCATTCCTGACCGTGGGCCTGGTCCGGCCCTGGGGGCAGGTGGCTCCGCGCTGGATCCCGCTGATAGGCGGCCGACGGGTGCGCCCCCTGTTCGCCGTTGTTCCGGCGTTGTCGGGCGCACTCGTCCTGACCGGGCTGGGGCTGTTCGCCCTGTTCGGCGACTGGGCCGGGAACCTGGCCGAGGCGGATTCGCCGCACGGCCTCAGCGCCCTGGTGATGACTCTCGCCTACCTGCCTCTGGTCGCCTGGGGTCCGCTACTGGGCGCGGTCACGGTCGACTACGCCCGCCGGACTCTGTGGCGGCGCCGGTGACGAGGGCTGCGGGTCAGACCGGGGCCGGCTCCGGGCTCGGCTGCTCCGCCTCGGGTGCGCTCGCGGCCGGGAGCGGCGCAGGAGCGGTCCGCCGCCCCCACTCGGTCGCGATCAGCACCAGGGCTGCGCCGAGCAGGGCGAGCGGGCCCATCCGATTCCCGGCCACGGTGAGGCCGAAGACGGCGGCCCACAGCGGTTCGGTGCCGAGCAGCAGGCTCACCCGGGACGGCGAGGTGGCCCGGACGGCCCACATCTGGACGAAGAAGGCGAACAGGGTGCAGAACAGGGACAGATGCAGCAGCCAGGCCCACTGGCCGGCCCCGTACGAGCGGGCGATGGTCCAGGGAGCGGGCCCGACGGAGAGCGCGACCACGGCGAACACCGTGGTGGCCGAGGCGAGTTGGACCCAGGTGACGGCCAGCATGTCGGTGTGGCGGACGGCTCGGGCACGGGCCGTCGCCAGGACGTACGCCGAGCGGACGAGGGCGGCGCCCAGCACCAGCAGGTCGCCGAGGGTCGGAGGGCGCAGCCCGCCGTCGCCGGTGAGCAGGGCTACGCCGAGGACGGCCAGCCCGGCGGCCGCGAGGAAGGCCCGCGGCGGTGCGGTCCGGGCGAGGGCGCTCTCGCCGAGCGGGGTGAGCACCATCGCGAGGCTGATGATCAGCCCGGCATTGGTCGCGGAGGTGTGCACGGCGCCGTAGGTCTCCAGCAGGAAGATCCCACTGAGGACCAAGCCCAGCGTGGCGCCGCCGAGCCATTCGGCGCGGCTCAGCTTCCGCAGGGAGCGCCAGGCGACCAGCCCGAGCAGCGGCAGCACCAGCCCGAAGCGCAGGACGAGCATCGCCACGACCGTCTCCGGGTCGGCCACCCGCTGGACGGCGAGGAAGCTCGATCCCCACACCACTGCCACGAGCAGGACCGGTAGATCGCGAAGGATCGATGAGGACGAGAACGAGGACAGGGAGGCGCGCATGAGGAGGATCCCTCCGTACGAACGGAACCGGCGGGTGCGAGGACCGTACGGCGTCGGACGGACCCGGGAGCTGGGCGTGTGGCTCAGCGGGGGACGGGGCGAGGGGTGGAGCACGGGGGCGCCATCTTCGCGCACCGGGCCGCCGGTGATCAATGCCCCTGCCGGGCGCCGGCGGGTCAGGCGGCGAGCAGACCGTTCGTCTCGGCGATGTCCTCGATGTCGGCTGGAGTACCGGACATGATGGCGCGGACGTGCTCGGTGACGAGCTCGGTCGGCCAGTCCCACCAGGCGGCGCGGAGGAGGCGTTCGATGTCGGCGTCGTCGAAGCGGCGTCGGATCGGGCGGGCGGGGTTGCCGCCGACGATCGTGTAGGGCTCGACGTCGGCGGTGACCACCGCACCGGCCGCGATGATCGCTCCGTCGCCGATCCGGACGCCCGGCAGGACGGTGGCGCCGAAGCCGAACCAGACGTCATTGCCGACCACGGTGTCACCGCGGCTGGGCAGGCCCGTGACGATGTCGAGGGTCTGCTCGGTCCAGCTGCCGCCGAACATCGTGAAGGGGAAGGTGGAGACGCCGATGGCCGGGTGGGCGGCCCCGGCCATCAGGAAGCGGGTGCCGGTGGCGATCGCGCAGTACTTGCCGATCACCAGCCGTTCGGGGCCGTAGGCGTAGAGGACGTTGCGCTCCTCGAAGCGGGTGGCTCCGTCGGGGTCGTCGAAGTACGTGTACTCGCCGACCTGGATCCTCGGGTCGGTGACGAGCGGGCGCAGCAGGACCACTCGGTCGTGGCCGGCGAGCGGGTGGAGGGCGGTCGGGTCGGGAATGGCACGGGTGGTCACACAAGCTCCTCTCGTAATGCGACTTGAGTCGCATTACGATGAGCATGGCACGACCACCACCCCGCAGCAAGCCTTAATGCGACAGGAGTCGACTTTGAGCGAGGCCACCACTCCCGACCGGCAGCCGCCCCGCACGCCCACCCCGCGCCCGGGCGGGCGCACCGCCCGGGTCCGCGCGGAGGTGGTCGCCGCCACGCTCGCCGAGGTCACCGAGAAGGGGTACGACGGACTCACCGCCGAGGCCGTCGCGGCACGCTCCGGCGTCCACAAGGCGACTCTCTACCGGCGGTGGGGCGGAGTGGACGGCCTGATCGCCGACGCCCTGACCGCCTCCGCCGACCAGCCCTGGCCACTGCCCGACACCGGAGACCTCCAGGAGGACCTCCGCCGCATCACCCAGGAGGTGCTCAGCGTCTTCACCGACCCGGAGCGGGGTTCCACGCCCACCGCGCTGATCTCCGCCGCCCAACGCTCCGACGTCGGCGCGACCGCCCTGCGCGGGTTCTTCGCGGCCCGCCACCGCCAGGCCGCAGAGGTCGCCGAACGGGCCGTTGTGCGGGGAGAGCTGCCCGTCGGGACGGACGGCGCCGAGGTGATCAGGGCCGCCACCGCCCCGCTCTACTACCGGCTGTTCGTCACCGGCGAACCACTGGACGCCGGCACCGCCGAACGGGCCGCCGACGCCGCCGCCCTCGCCGCCCGGGCCGGTCTGTTCACGCCCATCCCGAAGGAGAACTGACACCACGTCACTATCGACAGCCGAAGGAGTACCGGCCGCCCCAGCCCCCTACCGAAGACCCACCCGGCCGTGGATGATTCCTCCATGACAAGCATGCCGTCTACCACCCCCCGGAAGGCCCGTCACGTGAAGCGCAAGCACTGGGCGCTGGTCGCCGCCGCCACCGTCCTCCCGCTCGCGGCGAGCACCGGCACGGCCGTCGCGGCCCCCTCCGGCGCCACCCCCACCCCGAGCGCGGCCTGCACCTACACACCGGCCGTCCCGGCCGACAACTTCAAGGGCATCCCGGTCTTCGACGCCGCGAAGGCGGCCCGCCCCTACCAGGCGACCGTGCGCACCAACCAGGGCCCGATCACCTTCGAGGCACTGACCGACAAGGCGCCCTGCACCACCTTCTCGTTCCGCTTCCTCGCCGAGCACGACTACTTCGACCGCAGCCACTGCCACCGGCTCACCACCCAGCGGATCTACGTGTTGCAGTGCGGCGACCCGACCGGGACGGGCAGCGGCGGTCCGGGCTACTCCTTCCCGGACGAGAACCTGACCGGCGCCACCTACCCGGCCGGCACCGTGGCCATGGCCAACGCCGGTCCGAACACCAACGGCAGCCAGTTCTTCATCGTCTGGAAGGACACCAAGCTCTCCCCCGCCTACACCCCGTTCGGCCGGGTGACGGCCGGCCTGGACATCCTGCAGAAGATCGCCGCCGCAGGCGAGGACGACCAGAACGGCCCGGGCGACGGATTCCCGAACGTCCCCGTGAACATCCGCCACGTGAAGATCGGCAAGCGCTGATCCACCGGCCGGGCAGGCGAGCAGGCGAACACAAGGGGGTGGACCGGGCGGCATCGGTCCGGCGCACAGCGGTCCGGCCCGCCCCCTCGCCGCTCCCGTACGGTGGCAGCACCACCGACACCGCAGGGAGCAGCACCGCATGGACAGCCGGATCTGGGAGAGCGTCGACCACCTGGTCGCGTGGCTGGACAATCAGAGCACCCAGTCGCCGCAGGAGGAACGCCTGCTGCGCCTGCTCAAGCTCTCCGAGGAGATCGGCGAGGTCGGCGCCGCGGTGATCGGCGCGACCGGGCAGAACCCGCGCAAGGGCGTCACCCACACCTGGGAGGACGTCCAGCACGAGCTCTGCGACGTCGTGTTCAGCGCCCTGGTCGCCCTGCGGACGCTCACCCCCGACGCGGCCCGGGTGTTCGACGAGCGCCTCGCCTACGTCGAACAGCGCTCCGCCGCCTCCCGCGACACGGCGGAGCAGGAGACGGCCGAGCAAGATCCTTCAACGCGGGGGACGACGGAACAGGGGACGGGGGCGCAGGGGACGGCACCGAAGTCGCCCTGAACGGCGCCGCCCCGAGCACCCGGCACCCCGCCGACCGCCGCCCCACCGCCCCACCGCCCCGAGCGCCCCGGCACCCCGCCACCTCAGGCGTTCGGCGCGACCCTCGCCAGCCCGTTGATCACGCGGTCCATCGCGTCGCCGCCCTGCGGGTCGGTGAGGTTGGCGAGCAGCTTGAGGGTGAAGCGCATCAGGAGCGGGCGCGGCAGGCCGTGCTGGGCGGCGAGCTGCATCACCTTGGGGTTGCCGATGAGCTTCACGAAGGCGCGGCCGAGCGTGTAGTAGCCGCCGTACACGTCCTTGAGGATGCGCGGGTAGGCCTGCAGGGCGCGCTCGCGGCCGCCCTCGGTGACGCGGGCGTGGGCCTGCACGATGACGCCGGCGGCGATCTGGCCGGATTCCATCGCGTAGGCGATGCCCTCGCCGTTGAACGGGTTGACCATGCCGCCCGCGTCGCCGACCAGCAGCAGGCCGCGGGTGTAGTGCGGCTGCCGGTTGAAGGCCATCGGCAGGGCGGCGCCGCGGATCGGCTCGGTCATGTTCTCGGGGGTGTAGCCCCACTCGGCGGGCATGCTCGCGCACCAGGCCTTGAGCACCTCGCGCCAGTCGAGTTCACCGAAGGCGGGCGAGGAGTTGAGGATGCCGAGGCCGACGTTGGAGGTGCCGTCGCCCATGCCGAAGACCCAGCCGTAGCCGGGGAGCAGCTTGCGCTGGTCGCCGCGGGTGTCCCACAGCTCCAGCCAGGACTCCAGGTAGTCGTCGTCGTGGCGCGGCGAGTTGAAGTAGGTGCGGTAGGCGACGCCCATCGGGCGGTCCTCGCGGCGGTGCAGGCCCATGGCGAGGGAGAGCCGGGTGGAGTTGCCGTCCGCGGCGACGACCAGCGGGGCGCGGAAGGTGACCGGTCGCTTCTCCTCGCCGAGCTTGGCGGTGACGCCGACGATCCGGCCGGTGCGCTCGTCCAGGACCGGGCCGCTGACGTTGCAGCGCTCGTAGAGCCGGGCGCCGGCCTTCTCGGCCTGACGGGCGAGCAGTTCGTCGAAGTCGGCGCGCTTGCGGACCAGGCCGTAGTCGGGGAAGGAGGCCAGCTCGGGCCAGTCCAGCTCCAGCCGGACGCCGCCGCCGATGATGCGCAGGCCCTTGTTGTGCAGCCAGCCGTTCTCGGTGGAGACGTCGATGCCCATGTCCACCAGCTGCTTGGTGGCGCGCGGGGTGAGGCCGTCGCCGCAGACCTTCTCGCGCGGGAAGGCGGTCTTCTCCAGCAGCAGGACGTCCAGTCCGGCCTGGGCGAGGTAGTACGCCGTGGTGGCACCGGCCGGGCCCGCGCCGACCACGATGACGTCGGCGGTGCTCTCGACCGTGCTGTCCGGCTTCGTCAGATCGGATGCGGTCTCGGACACGTGGACACACTCCTGGAGCTGCGGCGGGGGATGGCGGCTTTTGTCTCCGGCAGTCTAGTTCCGCTCACGCTGCCGGAGACTCCTGCGGTCCCCGTGCTCCGCCGCGTACCGCCCCCCCTGCGGCTACGCCTGCTTGTACCCGCGATGCAGCGCGACGATCCCGCCGGTCAGGTTCCGCCAGGCGACCTTGGACCAGCCGCTCTCCTGCATCCGGGAGGCCAGCGTGGGCTGGTCCGGCCAGACCCGGATGGACTCGGCGAGGTACACGTACGCGTCCGGGTTGCTGCTGACGGCGGTGGCGACGGGCGGCAGCGCGCGCATCAGGTACTCGGTGTAGACGGTCCGGAACGGCGTCCAGGTCGGCGTGGAGAACTCGCAGATCACCAGCTTGCCGCCGGGCTTGGTGACCCGGTGCATCTCGCGCAGCGCCGCCTCGGTCTCCTGGACGTTGCGCAGCGCGAAGGAGATCGTCACCGAGTCGAAGGTGTCGTCCGCGAACGGGAGCCGGGTGGCGTCGCCGGCGGTGAGCGGCAGCTCGGGGTGGCGGCGCTTGCCCTCGGTGAGCATGCCGACCGAGAAGTCGCACGGGACGACGTCGGCCCCGGCCTCGGCGAAGGGCAGCGAGGAGGTGCCGGTGCCGGCTCCGAGGTCGAGCACGAGGTCCCCCGGTCCCGCGGCCACCGCCTCGGCCACCGCCCGGCGCCAGGCGCGGGCCTGGCCGAGGGAGAGCACGTCGTTGGTGAGGTCGTACTTGGCCGCGACGTCGTCGAACATGGCGGCGACTTCGTGCGGCTGCTTGTCCAGGGAGGCTCGGGTCACGCCCCCCATTGTTCACCCTGCGACGGCTGCCCCGACCAACGGGGGCTCGGTGCGATCCGCCGACGGGGGCTCAGTGCGATCCGCGCCGCCCGCCCGCGCGACGGCGGCGGCGCGAGCGCTTGCCCTGGGTGATCGCGGGCATCCCCTCGGCCAGGGCGCCGGTCGCCATGGCCAGGTTGGCGCTGAGCCGGCCCTGCCCGCCGCGGACGGCGACGGCCCGCCGGTGGCGCCGGATGCGCAGCATGCAGATCACGAACAGCACGACGGCGACGGGCACGCTGAACCGGGCCAGGCCGACGCCGACGGGCTGCGGGTAGGTGTCGCCGCAGATCCGGACGGCGCCCGGGTCGTCGGCCGCGTGTTCCAGGCAGACGGCGTCGCCGAGCCTGATGCCGTCGGCGAGCGGCAGCGCGGCGGCGGTGTGCGGCTGACCGCTGACCTTGTAGCTGACGGCGCTGTAGGTGCCGCCGCCGGTCGGCAGCTGGGTGACGACGCCCTCGACCCTGACCGGGTGGGCCGCGATCCGGTCGGCCTGGTCGGCCTGGCGCCAACCGAGCAGGCACATCCCGACGGCCAGCACGGCGCTGAGCACGGCGGCGAGGTACCAACCACGGCCCATCCGCGGGGTTCGCGGCGGGGGGACGGTCGCGGTTCGCATGGTTCCTGTCCTGGCTTGCCTCCGGGGCCTGGGACACGGCCCCGCCGCCCGCGGGCACGGGTGGTGGTGTGGTGAGGGTACGGAGTGAGCTGTCCGGGATCGTATCCGCTGGCGGGCCCTCAGGTCACGGTGAAGGGACAATCACCCCCCTGGGAGGGCACGGCAGTTCGGGTGCACACGAAGGAAGTCCCCTGCACGGCAAGGCAATCCGCCTACTGATGGGTACGTCACACCGGAGGGCTCACGCCCGCCTCCGCCCGCCGACCGTCACCCCTTCGAGCCGCCCCGCAAGCGACCCGGTGAGCGACCCGGCAAGCCGCCCCCGCGGGCGGTCACCTCCGCCGGTACACCAACCGCCCGGCCAGCACGGTCGCCAGGCACCCACCGGCCGCCGGCCGGACCCCGCCCTCCTGCGCCTCCTCCGCCGCCACCGGGAACACCACGAAGTCCGCCCGCCCACCGGCCGCGACCCGCCCGTGCACGGCCCGGGCGAGCGGCAGCACCGCCAACGGGTCCAGCAGGCCCGCCCCTTCACCCAGCTCCCCAGCCCCCGACGCCCCCGGCCCCGGCCCCGGCAACGCCACCAGCCCCGACCGCGCCACCGCCGTCCGCACCGCGGGCCGCGCGAACGGCCCGGCCACCGCCGTCACGCCGAACCCGAGCATCCGCTGCAGGCCGCGCCGCGCACTGGCTCCGTACCGGGCCTCGTCGGTGCAGCCGACCAGCCCGTCCACGACCGGCTCGACGCCGATCTCCTCCCGCGGGTCCGGGTGGTAGTCCCGTTCCAGCAGCCGCTGCCCGCAGGGGTTGCGCAGGCCGGGCGCGAGCAGGGCCCGGCCCCAGTCCCGGACCCGGGCCGACGGATGGGCCGCCGCCAGCTCCGCGTACGGGCCGACGGCCTCGACCAGTTCACCACGCACCACCACCGCCCCGTCGGCGAAGGACGGGGCGGTGGGTGCGGCGGGGTCGGGCAGCAGGAACCCGGCCCGGTGCAGGGTCAGCACGGCGTCGACCGGAGCGGTCTCGGGTGTCCGTGGTCCTCGGTCGTCCGGGGCCTCAGCCGTTGTCCAGGATCTTGAGCTCGGGGTGCGCCGTGCCGCCCTCGATCGCCGTGGAGGCGATGTGCGAGGCGACCCGTGGGTCGACCGGGTCGTTGGCCGGGTCGTCCAGCACCCGCAGGTGCTCGTAGGTGGTGGCGCGCTGCGCCGGGACGCGGTCGGCGGCGCGGATGAGGTGGATCAGCTCGGTGAGGTTGGAGCGGTGCTTGGCACCGGCCGCCGAGACGACGTTCTCCTCCAGCATCACGGAGCCCAGGTCGTCGGCGCCGTAGTGCAGCGACAGCTGTCCCGCCTCCTTGCCGGTGGTGAGCCAGGAGCCCTGGATGTGGGCGATGTTGTCGAGGAACAGGCGGGCGATCGCGATCATCCGCAGGTACTCGAAGACGGTGGCCTGGGTCGAGCCCTTGAGGTGGTTGTTCTGCGGCTGGTAGGTGTACGGGATGAAGGCGCGGAAGCCGCCGGTGCGGTCCTGCACCTCGCGGATCATCCGCAGGTGCTCGATCCGCTCGGCGTTGGTCTCGCCGGTGCCCATCAGCATGGTGGAGGTGGACTCCACGCCGAGGCCGTGCGCGGCCTCCATGATCTCCAGCCAGCGCTCGCCGGACTCCTTGAGCGGGGCGATCGCCTTGCGCGGCCGCTCGGGGAGCAGCTCGGCGCCGGCGCCGGCGAAGGAGTCCAGGCCCGCCTTGTGGATCCGGGTGATGGCCTCCTCGATGGAGACGCCCGAGATCCGGGACATGTGCTCGACCTCGGAGGCGCCCAGCGAGTGGATCACCAGCTGGGGGAAGTCGGCCTTGATCGCCGAGAAGGCGCGCTCGTAGTACTCGACGCCGTAGTCCGGGTGGTGGCCGCCCTGGAACATGATCTGGGTGCCGCCCAGCTCGACCGTCTCGGCGCAGCGGCGCAGGATCTCGTCGAGCTCGCGGGACCAGCCCTTGTCGCTCTTCGGCGGCACGTAGAAGGCGCAGAACTTGCACGCCGTCACGCAGACATTGGTGTAGTTGATGTTGCGCTCGATGATGTACGTCGCGATGTGCTCGGTACCCGCGTAGCGGCGGCGGCGCACCGCGTCGGCGGCGGAGCCGAGCGCGTGCAGCGGCGCCGAGCGGTAGAGCTCCAGCGCCTCCTCCGGGGTGATCCGGCCGCCGGCGGCGGCCCGGTCGAGCACGGCCTGCAGGTCGGTGCTGGACGCATCGAGGGTGGTCGCTGCGAGCTCGGTCACCTGGCGGCCTTCTCTCTCTCAAGTGCAACTCGGGTACGGCCGAACCAGCCTACGCCAGGCCTTTCGGACGCCCGCGTCAGCCCGCTGAACTGCGCCTCGACCCGTCCCACCGGGCTGCCCGCAGCGACCCGCCACCGAACCGCACCGGCCCGCAGCGACCCGCCGCGAGCCGCACCGGCCCGCTACCGACCCGCCGAACCGGTCCTGCGCAAGGTGCCGGCCGGGTTCCCGGCGGCCGGGTCGGCGGAGGTGAAGCGGATCGTCCCGTCGGACCGCAGGCTCAGGGTCTCCGTGTTGGAGCCGCCGGTGCAGGCACCGGGGAGGGAGGAGCGCACCAGTCGGGACCGGAACACCAGCTCGGTGCCGGAGACCGACGTGAGCGTCCAGGCGCCCTCGCAGCTGATCGAGATCAGCCCGGAGACGCCGTTGTGGCTGGTGGTGGCCTCCTGGCCGATCGCCGCCTGGCGGACGGTGAGCGTGGTGGTGCCGCCGGGCAGCCCCTTGTCGGTGACCATGTCGCCGCTCCAGGTGCCCAGGAACGCCGCGGGCACCGCCCCCGGCCCACCCGTCCCGGACGGCGGGGCCGCCCCGGACGCCGCCGTGGAAGGAGACACCGGCTCGGAGGGCGACGCCCCCTCCGTCCCACCCGGCACGAAGGCCCCCGGCGACGCGACGGCCTGGCCCGGGTCCACGGACGGCACGGGCAGCGGCCCCAGGGTCGGCACTGACACCACCGGCTCGGACGGCCCGGTCATCGCGTACCACCCGTACCCGGCGCCCCCGAGCACCGCGACCACCAGCACCGCCGCCACCGTGGTTCCTGCCCGGCGGCGCCGACGGGCGAGCCCCTGCTCCTCCCCCGTCCCGGCCGGATAGCTGCACAGCGGCAGCGGCCCGTCCCCCTCCCCTTCTCCCGACGCCGACTCCGACTCCGCATCCTGCGCCGACGCCGACGCCGACGCCCACGTCGACGTGTACGACGCGTCCGACGCGTCCGACGCGTCCGGCGGCGCCTCCCCCTGCGTCCCCTCCAGGTCCAGCAGCTCCACCGCGCTGCGCCCCACCCCGGCCGCCAGCGCCGGCGGCAGCCAGTCGCCCCGCCCGAGCAGGGCGGCGGCCGCGCCGTCCGGGTCGAGGCGGGCGGCCAGTTGCCGCGGGGTGGGCCGGGCGGCCGGGTCCTTGGCGAGGCAGTCGAGGACGACCGCCCGCAGCGCCTCGGGCAGTCCGGTGACGTCCGGTTCCTCGTGGAGCACCCGGTAGAGCAGGACGGCCGCGCTGACGTCCGCTCCGAAGGGGTGGACCCCGGTGGCGGCGAAGGCCAGGACGGCGCCGAGCGAGAAGACGTCCCCGGCCGGTCCGGCCGGCTGCCCGTTCGCCTGTTCGGGCGACATGAAGCCGGGTGAGCCCACCACATAACCCGAACGGGTGAAACCACTGGTCGCGTCCAGGGCCCGGGCGATCCCGAAGTCGATCAGCCGCGGGCCGTCCAGCGTGAGCAGCACGTTGGAGGGTTTGACGTCGCGGTGCACCAGGCCGAGCCCGTGCACATGGGCGAGTGCCCCGGCGAGCCCGACGCCGAGGGCGCGGACGGCGGCCTCCGGCAGCGGGCCGTGTGCCCGGACGGCGTCGGCGAGTGCGGGGCCCGCGACGTAGCCGGTGGCGACCCAGGGCTGCTCGCCCTCGGTGTCGGCGTCCAGGACGGGGGCGGTCCAGGCACCGCCGACCCGTCGGGCGGCGGCCACCTCCTGCCGGAACCGGGCGCGGAACTCGGCGTCGTCCGCGAGTTCGGCCCGGACCACCTTGACGGCGACGGTGCGCCCGCCGGCCGTCCGGCCGAGGTAGACCCGGCCCATCCCGCCCGAGCCGAGCCGCCGCAACAGCCGGTAGGCGCCCACCTGGCGCGGATCGTCCGACCCCAGTGCCCGCATGCCCCGCACGCTCCCCTCGCCCACCCCGCACCCGCGCGGGACCCCGCCGGACGCACCTCGGGAGCAGACCGTACCGGGCCGGACCGACCCGCCGCCCGGCTCGCCGCCCGAGCCGCCCGCAGGCCGGACCGACGGCCCGACCGCCGCGCCCCGCCGGACCAGCGCGAACACCGTCCGCACCCCCGCGAACGCGGCGGCCGCACCCCACGCGAAGGGGCCGGCCGCACCACCACCGTGGTCCGGCCGGCCCCTCCCGCGGACGGCGGGACGGAGGCGGACCCTACGGCCCGACCGGCAGCGCCGCCGGCTCCAGCAGTCGCACCGTCACGTCCGGCGCGAAGCCGCTGTCGTGGGCGACCCGCCGGGCGAACTCGGCGACCCCGGCGAGCTGCCGCCCGCCGAGCGAGAAGTCGAGCGCCTCGCTGAAGTACCGCTCCAGCACGTCCGCCCCGATGGTCTCCCAACGGGCGGCCTGCTCGGCCACCTTGGCGGCCTCGACCAGCGAGAGGTCCCGCGACTCCAGGAAGGCCCGGTGGACGGCCGCGGTGAGCTCGGGGCAGCGTTCGGCGAACTCGCGGCGCACGGCCCAGACCGCGAAGACGAACGGCAGTCCGGTCCACTCCTTCCACATCTCGCCGAGGTCGTGGACGGTCAGCCCGAGGTCGGCGGCCTGGCCGAGGTAGGCGCGCAGGGCCGGGTCGCCGATCAGGACGGCGGCGTCGGCCTCGGCGAGCATCGCGCTGAGGTCCGGGGGGCAGGTGAAGTAGTCGGGGCGCACGCCCTCCCGCTCCTCCAGGAGCAGGCGGGCGAGCCGGACGGAGGTGCGGCTGGTGGAGCCGAGGGCGACCCGGCGGCCGTCGAGGTCGGCGAGCGGCACCTTGCTCACGATCAGGCAGGACATCACCGGGCCGTCGCTGCCGACCGCGATGTCGGGCAGGACCAGCAGGTCCTCGGCGTTGCGCAGGTACTCCACGCAGGTGATCGGGCCGATGTCGAGGGAGCCGCCGACGAGCTGGTCGCTCAGCTTCTCCGGGGTGTCCTTGGTGAGGTCGAGGTCGAGCAGGTTGCCGGTCCTGGCGAGGCCCCAGTAGAGGGGGACGCAGTTCAGGAACTGAATGTGGCCGACCCTCGGCCTGACCGGGGTGGTCTCCTGGTGCTCGGGCTCCCGCGTTTGTCCGTCCGGTGCTGCCACTGCGGCGCTCCCTTGCTGTTCGTGCGCTTCCCCACGGCGCTGTTCGTGCGTTTCACCGCAGCGTATGCCTGCTGTTCGCGACGGCTCGCACCGGCCACCCGACACGCGCGCGGGCGCTTCCGGACCGGCGCGCGGGCGCCTCCCGGCGGACTCGTGCGGGCCCCCAACACGCCTGCCCGCGCCCGTAACCAGCCCCGTCGGGGGGCCTACGACACGCGTCGTCCGAAGGGCAAGTGACCCCTGGTCGTCACAGCGGCCGCATGCTAGCGTTGCCCTCAGTTGCAGTTTGATTCCCCTTGCAGTACTTGAAGCCTGCGGAGCATGTAACCGCGGGCTTTTTGTAGTTTTTCAGCAATATCGAAAAACTTCGGACTCGTCCGGAGGCAGGGCGATCAGCGCAGCGGACCGGGGACCACACGGTGTGGCCCCCGACACGCATCGCAAGGAGAACGGCATGGCTCAGGGAACCGTCAAGTGGTTCAACGCTGAGAAGGGCTTCGGCTTCATCGCCCAGGAGGGCGGCGGCCCCGACGTCTTCGTCCACTACTCCGCCATCAATGCGAACGGCTTCCGTTCGCTGGAGGAGAACCAGGCGGTCACCTTCGACGTCACCCAGGGTCCGAAGGGCCCGCAGGCGGAGAACGTCACCGCCGTCTGATCATCCTCTGATGTTCTGATCGCTCGGGACCCTTCGGGTCCGCCGGCGGCTCCCGACAGCCGTCACCATGAGCACAAGAGCAGCACCCAAGGGGGCCTGCCCATCGCGGCGGGCCCCCTGCCTTTTCCCGGCAGACGGGGAGGGGCAGGAGTAGGCCGAAGGGCCCTCCCCGTCTGCCGGGAGAGGGCCCTTCGTGTCGCACCGATCGCACCGACGATCGAACGGCGTGCCGAGGATCAGGCAGCGCGATCGGCCGGCGTGCCGACGATCAGCCGGCGTGCCGAGGATCAGGCAGCGACCGGAACCGCGGCCTTCGGCGCGTCCTCCTCGTACAGGTCCCCGGAGGGGTTGTTGTACGCGGCCACGTCCAGGATCCGCTCCCGCGCCGCGACCACGACCGGCACGACCACCTGGCCGGCGACGTTGGTGGCGGTGCGCATCATGTCCAGGATCGGGTCGATGGCCAGCAGCAGGCCGACGCCCTCCAGCGGCAGGCCCAGGGTGGACAGGGTCAGCGTCAGCATGATGATCGCGCCGGTGAGGCCCGCGGTGGCGGCCGAGCCGACGACCGAGACGAAGGCGATCAGGATGTAGTCCTTGAGGCCCAGTTCGATGTTGTAGACCTGGGCGACGAAGATCGCGGCGACGGCCGGGTAGATCGAGGCGCAGCCGTCCATCTTGGTGGTGGCGCCGAACGGCACGGAGAACGAGGCGTACTCGCTCGGGACGCCGAGGCGCTCGGTGACGCGGCGGGTGACCGGCAGGGTGCCGACCGAGGAGCGCGAGACGAAGGCCAGCTGGATGGCGGGCCAGGCGCCCTTGAAGAAGTGCAGCGGGTTGAGGCCCGCGGCGAAGCGCAGCACCAGCGAGTAGACGACGAACAGCACCAGGGCGCAGCCGACGTAGATGTCGAGGGTCAGCGTGGCGAAGGGCTTGAGCAGGTCCCAGCCGTACTTGGCGACGGACTTGCCGATCAGGCCGAGGGTGCCGAGCGGGGAGAGCCGGATGACCCACCACAGCGCGGTCTGGGTCAGCTCCAGCACGGTCTCGCTGAGCTTGAGGACCGGCTCGGCCTTGGTGCCGAGCTTGATGATCGCGGCGCCGACCACGACCGCCATGAAGACGATCTGCAGCACGTTCACCTTGACGAAGGCGTCGACGATGTTGGTCGGGAAGATCCCGGTCAGGAAGTCGATCCAGGTGCCCTTGGAGTCGAGCGCCTTGAGGCCGTCGGTCTTGAGGTTGGTGCCCTGGCCGGGGTTGGTCAGCAGGCCCAGGCCCAGGCCGATGCCGACCGCGATCAGCGAGGTGATCATGAACCAGAGCAGCGTGCGGGTGGCCAGGCGGGCCGCGTTGGTGACGTTGCGCAGGTTGGCGACGCTCACCACGATCGCGGTGAAGACCAGCGGCGGCACGGCCAGCTTGAGCAGCTGGACGAAGATCTTGCCGATCGTCTCCAGGGTGGTGGCCAGCCAGGAGACGTCGGCGGCGCGGGCCAGGTAGCCGAGGCCGACGCCGAGCACGAGGCCGGCGACGATCTGCACCCAGAACGGTGTCTTGCGGATGCGGGTGAGCAGGGACGGCGACGAGGTCGCCTCGGGCGCTGTGGACATGGGGGTGCGACTCCGGGGGAGGGCGTTGCTGGCGGTGGGGCGGGGCGGAGGCGGCGGCACGGCTCGGGGCCGGACGGGGAGAGGTCACGAACCCCGGTCAGGGGCGTGCCGCCGCGATACAGCTCATGGCTGCGCAGCTCATGGCGCGACAACGGCGCGGGCTGTCCACAGCACCGTTCAGCGCACCCGGGCGGGCGGCGCCGGGCAGCGGGCCCGGGCCGTGCATCCGCAGTGCGTCTGAGGTGGTCACGGCCGATACGTTAGCAGTAAAGGTTTGAGATGTTCAAAGTACTTGTTTGAGATCGAGCCACGGCCACTCCCCACCCGGCAGTGAGATCCGGACACGAACGAAGCTGACGCCCCATCAGCCCCATCTTCCGGTCGGATTGACCGAACGGCAGTTATACGTATAACTTTGACGGCGTCCCCACCCTCCCCTGCCCTGACCGGAGAAGACCACCGATGGGCTACCTCGCCCTGCTCCGCGCCCCGCACGTCTCCCGACTCCTGCTCGGCACCCTGCTCGGCCGCCTGCCCGCCGGTATGACCGCCCTGGTGATCGCCCTCGCCCTGCGCGAGGCCGGCGTCCCGTACGGCCGGATCGGACTGGCCACCTCCGTGTACGCGCTCGCCGCCGCCGTCGGCGGGCCGGTGCTCGGCCGGATCGTCGACCGCACCGGCCAGCCGCGCGTCCTGCTCGCCTCCGCCGTGGTGGCCGGCGGCGGGTACGCGCTGCTCGCCCTCGCCCCCGGCTCCCCGCTCGCCGCGCCGCTCGGTGCCGCCGTCGCCGGCCTGGCGATGCCGCCGCTGGAACCCTGCCTGCGCTCGCTCTGGCCGAACGTGGTCGACGAGGAGCAGCTCGACACCGCGTACGCCTTCGACTCCGCCTCCCAGCAGATCCTCTACGTGGCCGGACCGCTGGCCGTGGCCGGGATCGCCGGCCTGTTCAGCCCGGTCGCCGCGCTCTGGGTGGCCGCCGGACTCGGACTGGCCGGTGCACTGGTGGTCGCCACCACCGCACCGGCCCGGGCCTGGCGCGCCCCCGCCCGCGACCACTCCGCCGGACTGCTCGGCCCGCTGCGCTCCCCCGGCCTGGTCCTGCTGCTGGTCGGACTCGCCGGGGCCGGCTGGGCGGTCGGCGCGCAGAACGTCCTGTTCATCGCCTACGCCGAGCAGCACGCCGACGGCCTGCCCGGCGGCGGGGGCACCCTGCTGGCGCTGGCCGCGCTCGGCGGCCTGCTCGGCGCGCTCGCCTACGGCATGGTCACCTGGCGGCAGAGCACCGCGACCCGCACCTGGCTGATGGCCCTCGCCATGGCCGCCTCCTACCTGCCGCTGGTCACCCTGCCCGGCCCGTACCCGATGGCCGCACTGGCCTTCCTCTCCGGCGTCATGCTGGCCCCGCTGCTGGCGGCCGCCTTCGTCCTGGTCGCCGAACTGGCCCCGACCGGGACGGTCACCGAGGCCTTCGCCTGGCTGGTGACCCTGTTCGCCACCGGCAACTCGCTCGGCTACGCGGTCTCCGGCCACCTCGCCGAGGGATCGCTGCGCCCGGTCGCGGTGTGCGCGGCCGGCGGGATCACCCTGGGCGGCCTGGTGCTGTTCGGCGCCCGGCGCTGGTTCCGCGGCGCGCCGGTGGCGCCGCTCGCCGAGCCCGTCCCGGTGGGCTGACCCCCACCCCCACAGACGACTGCGCCCGCCGGGGTCTGGCCGGCGGGCGCAGTCATGTCCTCCGTTCGTTCGGTTACGGCGATCAGCTGTGGCGACCCCGACGACCCCAGGCGATCACCGAGAACAGCACCCCGCTGCCGAGCGCACCGGCCGCGAGCAGCAGCGGGAGCATCCCGTTGCCACCGGTACCGGGCAGCTGTCCGCCACCGTGGGTCCACGAGGGCGACGGGGTGTGCGTCGGCGTGCGCGTGTGCGTGTGCGTCGGGGGTGTGCGTCGGCGTGCCGGGCTCACTCGTGGTCGGGCTCCCGCTCGGCGACGGGCTGTGGGTCGGGCTCGGCGAGGCGGACGGCGACGGCGACGGCGACGGCGACGGCGCCCCGGTCGGGGAGGGCGAGTTCGTCGGCGAAGGCGAAGGCGAAGGCGAGCTCGCCGGCACCACCCCCATGTCCAGGTCCAGGTCCCGCCGTCCGCCCTCCAGCCGCACCGTCCGGGTGATCCCCGCCGCCGGGTCGGCGTCCGAGTCCAGCGCCGGGTCCGTACCGGCGTGGCGCACGGTGGCCTTCGCCCCGTCCGGGATGGTCGTCAGGTCGAAGCGCACCGCGTACTCCCCGTCCGGCAGCTTGTCGAACAGGTAGTGCCCGCTCGTGTCGGTGGCGGTGGTGACGGGCTTGCCCGTCCGGTCCCGGACCGGCTGCCCCGTTCCGTGCAGCAGTGCGACCCGTACGCCCGGCACGCCGGCGGCGCCGGGCTTCTGGCTGCCGCTGCCGTCGCGGTCGAGCCAGACGAAGTCGCCGAGCGCGTTGTTCGGCAGGACGGGGGCGGTCACGCCGACACCGACCCTGGCGGGCTCGGCGGGCAGCAGCGGACTGCCGCCGGAGTCGGTGGCGGTGTAGGCGAAGCTGTTCCAGGCGAAGTCGGCGTTGCCGGCGTCGACCGAGGCGACCATCGGCCAGGTCAGGGTGAACACCCCGCCGGGCGCCAGGGTGCCGGGGCGGCGGACCCGGAACCAGGTGGTGGTGCCGGGTGCCGGGAAGGTGCTGCTCCACCGGGCGCCGGGGTCGCAGGGGCCGGGCACGGTGATGGCGCCGGTGACGCACGGGTCGGGCGAGGTGGTGTACTCGATCACCACGGTCGGGTCGCTGGAGGTCAGCGTCTGGTTCTCACTCATTGGGACCATCCCGGCAGGGCGGCAGCGCGAGCGGCCGTCAGGTCGCTTCCGGGGTGGGGACCTAGGACGGGGACGGAGCCGGGGCCGTCGAGGAGCGCAGCACCAGCGAGGTGGCCAGCGGCGCGACCGGTTCCACCCGCTCGCCGGCCAGCAGTCCGGCGAGCGCGGCCGCCCCCGCCCGGCCCAGCTCCTCGCCGGGCAGGTCGACGGTGGTCAGCGGCGGGGCGAGCAGCCCGGAGACGGCGACGTTGTCCATACCGACCACCGACAGGTCGTCCGGCACCCGCAACCCCCGCTCGGCGGCGGCCTGGTAGACCCCGGAGGCGACCACGTCGTCGTCGCAGATCACCGCACGCGGACGGTCCGCCCGTTCCAGCAGCTCCCCCGCCACGCTCCGCGCGGCTGCGTGACCGTCGTTCAGGCTCACACCCAACTCCACTACGTCCAGGCCGAGTTCACGCACGGCCTGCTCGAAGGCGGCCTGCCGGACCCGGAACGTGTACGCGGCGTGGGTGGACCGCAGGTGCCCGATCCGGCGGTGCCCCAGAGCGGCCAGGTGCTCGACGGCGGCCCGCATCCCGCCGGCCACGTCGAGCTCGACGGTCGGGCGCGCCCGGTCGGTGCCGGGGTCGGCGTCCAGGAAGACGGCGGGGGTGTCCGACGGCAGCTCGCCGAGCTGGCTGTCGTCCGGGGAGCAGATCAGCAGACCGTCGAAGCGGCCCGCGGTGGCGGCCTCGGCCAGGGTCGCGCTGCCCCAGCCCGAGCTGACCACGACCGCCAGGCCGTGCCGGCCGGCCTCGTGGTGGACGCCCTCCAGCACCCGGCCGAAGAACGGGCCCTGGAGGTTGGGCACGGCAAGCATGATCATTCCGCTGCGGCCCAGCCGCAGCTGCCGGCCGGCGGCCTGCGGGCGGTAGCCCAGGCTGCGGGCGGCCTCACGGACCCGCGCCCGGGTCGCCTCGGAGACCCGGCGACCGGCCTCGGCACCGGAGAAGACCAGCGACACGGTGGCCTGGGAGACCCCGGCCAGCCTGGCCACGTCCCGCCCGGTGGGCCTGCGCACGGGCGCCGGCCACGTCCCGGCGGCACGCCCGGTGCGGGTGCCGGTACCGGCGTCGATCTCGATCTCGGTCTCGGTCTCGATCTCGGCGCCGGTGTCAGTGCCGATGCCCGTGCTCGGGTGCGGATCGGCGGGTACCGCGGGCACGTTCGGCACGGCGGGACGCGCCCCGGGTCAGCTCTGCCGGGAGGACGCCGCGCGGGCGGCGTCGTCCGCGGCGTCCTCCTCGGCGTTCTGCGCGGCGATCCGGTCGGCGGTGCGGCTGCGCATCCCGGAGACCTTGGTGGTGATCTGGGAGGACATCTCGTCGCGCTGCTTGCTCAGCAGCACGTAGCTGAGGGGCGCGGAGGCGATCGCGGCCAGCAGGAACAGGAAGATCATCCCGGACTCACCGCTCACCGGGATGACCTGGAAGTGCCCGAGCAGCAGGGCGACCAGCAGGCAGGCGAGGAAGATGCTGGCCCGCATGGAGGTGTAGCGGAGCGTGGCGTGCGACTTCTGCGGGCCGTTGCTGCTCACTGGGACACATCCTTCTGGTTCGAGCCGGGGCGGGTCTCCCAGTCAAGCATGCCTGACACCGGGCGCGGGCCAGGGGGCCGCCGTCCCTCCTCGACGGCCGGTCGGCGCAGGTCCAGCCACATGGTGACGTCGTCGCGGTCGTCCCCGGGGGCGACCCGGATCGCGGCCGGCACCCGGCCCACCTCCCGGTAGCCGCAGCGGGCGTAGAAGCGCTCCAGCCCCAGGCCGCCGCGCGCGGTGAGCCGCAGCGACTCCAGGCCCCAGGCGCGGGCGACCCGCTCGGCCTCGGCGAGCAACTCGGCACCGTGGCCGAGGCCCTGGAAGTCGGGGTGCACCATGACCCGCTTGAGCATCCGCCAGTGCTCCATCGGCGCGAAACGCATCGACGCGAAGAACAGCACCCCGACCAGCCGGCCGGGGGGGGGCGGGGGGGGGCCCCCGGGGGGGGGGGGGGCGGGGGGGGGGGGCCCCGCGCCCATCAGGTAGGGGGGGTGCCCCAACACCAACCACAGGT